>JAUYEG010000046.1 GCA_030691505.1 Bacillota bacterium
GTATTTCGTGTTCTGGCGCCGGCCGCGCGCGCCGGCCGCGCATCCGGGTGTAAGCCTCGACCACGTGCGCGAGACCTGGTACGACAAACTGCTGGCCCTGGCGCTGGCCGCGCCGATGGTTGCCGTGGGGCTGCGCCCGGCCGCGGCGGTCGGGCGCCTGCTGGCGCCGGCGCTTGTCGCTTCGGGGTATGACAGTGCGGCGCTGCACCATGTTGAGGCCGTGCGTTTCTTCGCCTGGCCGGCCGTGCAGGGCGCGGCGCTGTCTTTGGGCCTCGGCGCGGCATTGCTGTTCGTGCTGTACCGGCTCAAGTTCCCCACTCCGGCAATGGACCGCAGGCCGTCCGTCGAGGGCACCTTCCTCGTCCCCCTGGTCCGTTTGGGCGAGCTGATATGTGTGTGGTTCGTGCGGCTTGACCGGGGCATCGACGGTGCTATCCTGTCGCTCGCGCGTGCGGGCTACGTGATCGTCTCGCGTATCTCCCGGGCTGACCTGGCAATGGACGGGCTGTTCCTGTATGCCGCCGAGGGCGGCGCCAGGCTTGTGGAAACGGTCAGCAACTTTGACCAGGGGATTGACCGGAGCGTACAGCATACCGCGGCAGCCTCGGCCCGTCTGGTGCGGGGACTTGAGCGTGCCGACCAGCTTGTCGACGAGAGCATCGATCTTATGGCCCGCGGCGCCGCGCGCGTGACAAGCGCAATCGGTGCGGTTGACCGGGGAGTCGACCGGACGGTGGAGCAGGCAGCCATTGGAGCAGGCAGGGCGGTTGGGGCTGTTCAGCGGATGGACCAGGCGGTGGACCACGGCATTGATGCCATGGCCCGCGGGGCGGCACAGGTCACAAAGGCGATCGGGGCTGTCGACCGCGGGGTCGACCGGACTTTCGATCAGGCTGCGTCTGAAGCCGGACGAGCCGTGAGCGCCCTGCGCCGGGCAGAGGATGCTGCTCACGGCCCAGGCGGTGTCACCGGGCCGCAGTCTGCCGGGGCCGGGCGCCCTGAAGCGGACACGGCGGAGGGGGCAGCCAACTCCCGCCAGCTCTGGACGCTCATGAACCTTAACGTGGCAACCCTGCTGATGGCTTTGCTCATCGGGTTGATGCTGCTCGTTTTTACCTTCTGGCGGTAGCGCGGACTGACCGGGATACGTGCGTTCGCTTCTGGGACGGCCTTGCGCGAGGTTTGCGCTCGTGGGGACGTTCACAATCACCGGCACTCAACCAAGTCTCCCTGGGGCTCTCCGCTTTGCCGGTTCCTATGCCAGGTTGTCGCTGGCCAGGAACTTGAGGCTAGCGTAGAGGGCTGCAGCCACGCCCAAGAACGCCATGGCAGCCCCTGTCGGCCGGTTGCCGATTCGCGCGACGACCAGTCCGATCAGCCCCAGGTCCAACCCGCCAGCGATCATCACCGCTCTCGTCCGGAAACCTCTCGCGACGAGGCGACCGCCCGGGTTGGTCACAAAACACACCTCCCCCCGTGGGCAATTTTAACCAATATTCAGTTTTCTTGTTTTGACTTCATTGTATGAGGCAGCGTGGGATGTGTCCAGTCCATTCGGGCAAATTGGAGTGGACTCCTGCGGTGCCAGTCGCACAGTTCACGGACTGCGCCGCAGAGACAGGCGAGGGCGGTGCGGTTTGCCAGCCCGGAAAGGCTCAGGAGGCCGGCCAGGCCAGCACTCCCAGCATGACCAGTGTGAGCGCGATGACGGCGAGGACGAGGACGAAGTCGAAATCCAGGTTTAGCAGGTTGAACTCTCGTGACGTCGCCGAGTCTCCGGGGGCGTAGTCGAGCGACGGCAAAAACCTCGCCGCCCTCGCTGCCGTGTTGCCGAGCGCCCGGCCAAGCCTGCGCCAGCCCTCGGCCCACGAGTCCGCCAGCCAGATCCAGCCCCGCGCGACGGCGTGCCCAAAGGCGATGGCCACCGTGTCTTCGCCTCGATCAAGAGCGGTGACGAGATCGCACCCCGCCCCGCCGAGGCGGATCAGGGGGACGAGGAAGGTCCCCTCGACGGACGGCCCGCGGTCCATTGCCGGAGTGGGGAACTTGAGCCGGTACAGCACGAACAGCAATGCCGCGCCGAGGCCCAAAGACAGCGCCGCGCCCTGCACGGCTGGCCAGGCGAAGAAGCGCACGGCCTCAACATGGTGCAGCGCCGCACTGTCATACCCCGAAGCGACAAGCGCCGGCGCCAGCAGGCGCCCGACCGCCGCGGCCGGGCGCAGCCCCACGGCAGTCATCGGCGCGGCCAGCGCCAGGGCCAGCAGTTTGTCGTACCAGGTCTCGCGCACGTGGTCGAGGCTTACACCCGGATGCGCGGCCGGCGCGCGCGGCCGGCGCCAGAACACGAAATACCACAGCTTGGCCGTGTAGGCCAGCGTCATCGCGCCAGCCAGGGTAAACAGCGCCTCGACGATCTTCCAGCCCGGGCCGTGCGCCGCCAGCACCAGGATCCCGTCGTGCAGCAGCGTCTTGGACGCGTACCCGTTGAGCCCCGGCACACCCGCGATGCCCGCCACCGCCAGCGCGAACACCGCCGCCGTCACCGGCAGCCGCCGCGCCAGCCCGCCCAAACGATCCAGCTCAAGCTGGTGCGTCTTCAGATAGACGACCCCGATGAGCATGAACATGGTCGACTTGAACAGCGCATGGTTGAAAACATGCAGCGCAAACCCCGCCGCACCCATGGCCTCGCCGCTGCCGAGCACCCCGGCCAGGCCCGCCCCCAGCAGGATGTAGCCCATCTGGCTGACGCTGCTGTAGGCCAGCACGCGCTTGGCGTTGGTCTGCACCAGGGCCAGCACGGCCCCGAGGAAGATCGTCACCAGCGCAACCGCCACCAGCCCGCGCCCCAGGGCCAGACCCAGATTGATCTGCGCCGCCGGCGCGGGCAGGTCCCCCGTCAGCAGCGCCAGCTCGCGCGCCGCCCCGCCGTGGCCCCCGCCGCCCGCCGCGGCCTCCGGCAGAAACAGCCGCAGCACCCGGTAGATGCCGTAGGCCCCGGTCTTGATCATCACCCCGGACAGCAGCGCGCTCGCCGGCGACGGCGCCACCGGGTGCGCCTTGGGCAGCCAGATGTGCACCGGGAACATGCCCGCCTTGACCCCGAAGCCCGCGACCAAAAGAACCATCGCCGTCGCCCAGGGCCACACCGGCGCCGCGACAGCCAGCGCCGCACCCAGCGACGTGCCCCCGTTCAGGCTCTGCAGCCACGTCGTCCCCAGCAGCAGCACCAGTCCGCCGGCCACGCCCATGTACAGGTACAGCCGCCCCGCCGCCATCGCCTCCGGCGTCTCCTCGTGCACCACCAGCGGGTACGAGCCCAGCGACACCAGCTCGAAGAACACAAACAGCGTAAACAGGTCCCCCGCCAGGAAGACGCCCAGCGTACCCGCCAGACACAGCAGGAAGTAGAAGTAGTACCGCCCCTGGGCGTGGCTCGAAGCCAGGTACGTCAGAGAAAACAACGCCGCCATCATCCACAGGAACGACGCGAACAACGCGAACAACAGCCCGAGCGGCGTGACCTC
>JAUYEG010000092.1 GCA_030691505.1 Bacillota bacterium
AAAACGCTGCGGCCGAGGAGGATGACTTGATAAAATCTTGCCTGGGGTTTAATCACGATAACGCTGTCCTGCTCGGCGATACCACGGCGCGGGTGAGGCGACGGCCTAACATTACAATCCCCTTACCCCCGCCGCCTATTATCCTACCTTGTAGTTAAAGGAGGTGATGAATCTCTGAAAAATACTTGACAAACTTCTCTATTTGTGTCCACAATTACGAAGTAAAGGCGGATAGTTGCTGAAACGTAAGAGTTTTGGCTATCCGCCTTTTCTCTTTATATAAGCAACTACCCACCAAAGAAACGGGGCAAGCAACCTTCGCTGAAAGGTTGAGCGCTTGCCCCGTTCCCTTTTAGCGAGGGTTGCGCCCCAAAAAAGGAGGCAGAGATGGAAGGTCCTCACAGAGTAATCGGAAATATCCTGGATGGCTTGGCAAATGGTATTAATGGCCTGGGCAATGGCGTAGTCGGCGCTATCAAAGGTGTTGGCGAGTCAGTGATGAGCGCCCTTGACAAGCCGTTCACCGGAGTAACGGGTATGCAAGGACCGCACCGCGCCATTGACAAGGCCGCCAGGGGCGCCATTGATGCCGGGGTCAATCTCGCCAGCCAGGGCATCATCGGCAGCGCTAAAACAGCTGGCGAGGGTCTCATGGAAGCTCTAGACCATCCGCTCGAACAGATCGGCAAGGGAAAATTCGAGCTTCCCAAAATCCTGAAGAAATAAGGAAAATCTCAAGAGTCTAACAAGGAGGTATAGCATGCCTTATACAAATCCTAAAGCGCTATTGGATGCTGCCGCGGCATTACCCGTCGCGATAGAGGCAAAACTGCCTGCGGGAGCACCGAAGATTTCAACCAAGCTACTGGAGTTCAACACCAACTTCGTCTCTAAGTTGCCGGACTTCCCGGTAGAACTCCCCGACCTGCCGGCGGTACCCGAATTACCCGGGCTTCCGGGGGGGGCAGCGCTGGGACGCCGGTACGTCACCGCAGTAGAGGTAAGGCCAGTGCCAGTAGTGCCGCGCCAAGCGCCAACGCCAACGCTGAGAACGGCACCAGCAGGGGGAGGCGGAAGAATTATTGAAGGGA
>JAUYEG010000111.1 GCA_030691505.1 Bacillota bacterium
CTCACGTCGTCCGTCCTTCGCTCTAAAGGCGCCTGCCCGTCACGCTCGCGCGTCCCGGACAGACTGGCTTTCGTTACCGAAAGACGTCCTTTGTGCTTCTCAAAAGAACCGTCTCCCGCTGCTCACTGTTCAGTTTTCAAGTTGCATCGGACTCGCGTCCAGAATCTCAGTTTAACATCGAGGGTCCTTGCTGTCAAATCGGCCCGCGCCGCTAAACCCGAGCTAGCATATGCCGACCTCGTCCTCGAAAACGCGGCAACCAGCCGATTATAGTCTGTCTCGAATGCCGCTGCAACTTGGCTTTGAAACCATTTTACGTTCGCGGCCGCTTTTGGAGTACGGCCGGCAAGAAGCGTGTGGGATGCAGCAATAACGAGTCGCTGAGCTGTGGCGCTAGTCTGCTATCTTAATTGTCATTTGGGGCGCAGGACCGGAAACAAAATCACGTCGCGCAACGATGCAGTGTTGGTCAGGAGCATGACCAGGCGATCGATTCCAACGCCGAGGCCCCCGGTGGGAGGCATCCCGTACTCCAGCGCCAGGACGTAGTCATCGTCGAAAACGTGGGCCTCGTCGTTGCCTTTGGCCTTCTCCCGAGTCTGCTCGACGAACCTCTGGCGCTGGTCGAGCGGATCGTTGAGCTCGGAAAACGCATTGCAGGCCTCAAAACCGTTAATGAAGGCCTCGAAGCGATAGGTCAGCTTAGGGTTGTCATCGTGTCGTTTCGCGAGCGGAGAAATCTCGACCGGATAGTCGGTAATAAAAACGGGACCAACAAGATGCGGCTCGACGAGGTCAGACCAGATCCGGTCAAGCACCATGCCCGCGGTTGGCTTATCGGAGACGTCGATGCCGAGCGAACCGGCCACGCGGCGCGAAGTGTCGTCGTCGGGGAGGCTATCCCAGCCGAGTCCCGAGTACTTGTCCAAGGCTTCCATCATCGTCATCCTCGCCCAGGGCGGGGTCAGGTCGATCACCTTGCCCTGGTAGTTGAGGACCATCGTGCCGAGCACCTGACGGGCGACGGTCGAGAACATGCTCTCGACGAGCTCCATCATGTCGGTGTAGTCGGCAAAGGCCTGATACAGCTCCAACATGGTGAACTCCGGGTTATGCTTGGTCGAAATGCCCTCGTTGCGGAACACGCGGCCAATCTCATACACCTTGTCAAAGCCGCCGATTATCAACCGCTTGTGAAAGAGCTCCAGGGCGATCCGCAGGTAGAGATCCATGTCAAGGGCGTTGTGATGCGTGGTAAAGGGCCGGGCATGGCCGCCGCCGGCCAGTGTTTGGAGCACAGGTGTTTCGACCTCGCAGAAACCGCGCTGGTTGAGAAAAGCCCGCACGGCCGTGATGATCGCGCTGCGTTTCTCGAACGTCTCCCGGACTTCAGGGTTGACGAGGAGGTCAAGATACCGTTGCCGGTAACGCAGATCCACGTCTCTCAACCCGTGCCACTTCTCGGGCAGCGGCCGCAAAGACTTTGTAAGCAGCAACACCTCGGTCGCGGCGACCGTGATTTCGCCGCGGCGCGACTTGAACACCCGTCCAGTCACGCCGACGATGTCGCCGACATCGAGATCCACGAAATCCTGATACGCGTCGGTGCCCAGGTCATCCACGCGGGCGTACACTTGAATGCGCCCCGACGAGTCCCGCAGGTCGGCAAACGAAGCCTTGCCGTGCACGCGCTGGCTCATGAGCCTGCCGGCGATCTTGACCTGCTCCTGCTCGCTCGCCGGATATTCCTGAATGATCTGCCTCGCCGTATTGGTGCGCTCGAAGCGCCTGCCGAAAGGATCAACTCCACGCGCCCGGAGGGCCGCCGTCTTGTTGAGCCGGATCTGAACCAGTTGGTTGGCTTCGTGCTCGGCATCCTGCAGACGAGCCGGAGACTCAGGACCGGACGAACCGGCGGGATCGGTCGAAAAGGCCATTCGAGGAGCACCCCTTTAGACACTAATCTGCCATCGCAAAAACGAAAACGACCGGCCTGTTGCCGGCCGTCTTTGTTTTCAGGGCTTAGGAGACGCGGAGCACCCTGTACTTCGCGATGCCGGCCGGCACCCGGACACTGATCTCGTCGCCAGCCTTCTTGCCAAGCAGCGCCCGTCCCACCGGTGAAGCATCGGAGATGCGGCTCGTGGACGGATCGGTTTCCGCCGAGCTGACGATGGTATATTGTACCTCGTCATTATACTCCAGGTCCTGCAACAGCACACTTGAGCCGACTGCCACCTTGTCGCGGTCGCTGTTTTCCTTGAGGATACTGGCGTTGCGCAGGATTTTTTCCAGGGTAAGGATGCGGCCTTCGATGAACGCCTGTTCGTTCTTGGCGTCCTCGTACTCGGAGTTTTCCGTGATATCGCCGAAAGACCTGGCCTGCTTAATGCGCTCAGCAACGTCCCGGCGGCGCACCGACCGCAGGAAGCCGAGCTCCTCATCAAGCTTGCGATAGCCGTCCGCAGAGAGGATTACGGGTCTTTCCTCCATCTTGGCAAACCGCTCCTTTTGTGGCTGGGGTATCCGATAGCCTGCTCGCGCCCGAGGCTGAGCCACGCCCTATCATTATGAGAGGAAAGCACTGTCGGATAACCTTAACTGTGATTACCCGCAGTGCCCTGACGCGACGGCTCGCGAAGTGGCCCAAGTGGTCAGACCACATTATAAATACGGCTTGTATCACTGTCAACGAATCGAAGTGGGACCTAATCCGCATCGTTTCCGCCCAATTGAGCTCACTTTCGAGACCTTCGCCTGTCTTCTCGGCATGCCGCACATCACTGACTAAGGGCTCGAAAGCTCCTCAACCCGCGGTTTGAGCTGCATCCGGTCCAGCATATCAAAGTAGTCCTGCTCGCTAAGTTGCTCCGGGCGGCGTCCGCTGAGGGCCACAAGAATCGCCTCCAGTACATTGGCCCCGAGAGAGCGCCCGTTGAGTTCGGGCGAGATGGTGATAAGCAGCTTCGCCCCGCGGGATCGCAGAAGCTCGACGTCCTTGACCGTGATCGTGTTGGTAAGGATAGTTTTGCCACGCATGTCGAGGGGCATGTACTGCTTGATGTAGTGGAAGTCGCCACAGATCAGCTCGTTTGCACGGTACATTGACCCAAACCGGGGCCTGTTTTCCTGCTGTTTTTGGCCGGTGGGATACAGCATGCTGATCGGCAGGCGGCAGACGACCGGGGCTATGATGGACGCCAGCAGGTTCAGGGCTCCAAGGGACCTGATGCCCACCGGGACGCCGAGCGTGAAGGCCAGATCGCCGAAAGTGACCTTTGCGCCGGCCTCGACCAGCGCCCTGGCCATCCCATAGCGCGACACCGCCTGGACCACCAGCGCCGTCCGGCCCCGGAACTGGATACCCCGCTCACGTTCAAGGACGGAGATGATCCTGTACTCCCACGTGTCCTTGATGCCGCCGCCGTCGACGATGGGGGTCTTTTCCGCCGCCCGCAGCAGCTTGAGGGCGTCACGGATGACAAGTTTGCGGCTCCCGGCGTGGACGTAGAGGTCTATGCCGCCCATACCGAAGGCGTCGATTTTCCCGTCGAGCTCTTTGATCAGGGCGACCGCCTTGTCAATGTCGCCGTCGGTGCCGCGCCGCTCGACGAGTATCCTTTCCCCCAGAATCTCCGTCTCGCCAAGATGGTCGCGGGACGAAGAACCCAAGCTGACGCTTACGACGTGTTTCACTGCCTCGCACCTCCAGCCTCTCCCCGCAACTGGCGGATGAGGTCACGCAATTGCTCCGGCTCGACCCGCTTGTCCGAGTTTATCGGCGAGCGCCCGATCTCAACTGCGACGACTTCCCGGTCCACAAGCGCCCTGACCATTCTAGCCCGTTGATCCGAGCCGATGAAAATGAGGGCATCGTGCCGCCTGACCTGGGAAATCAGGTCCATGACTTCCTGAACGAGAGCCGAGCCGCTCCGCTGCGCGACGTAGTCCCAACGTTCGGCGTTGGTCATCAGCCAGACAAACTCAACTCCCTCCTCGGCGGCTACCGCCGCGAGCTCGTCTTTGTTGGCCACTGGAAATCCGACCAGGGCGATGCTCTTGCCCTTTCGCACTTCACCGAGGGTTTCAAGACGCGAGATGAAGGTACGGTCAACTCCGAACTGGTAGGCAACCTGTTGCTGGGAGAGGCCTCGTGCGCGGTGCTCCAAAATGCCGTCAATCTGATGTTCGATCTTCTGCCGGTTTATAAGCTTGTCCGCCACGCGCACAAGCATGGAGGCCTTCACGTCCCCACCACCCCCTGATGTGGCTGGGCTGTTCACAGAATCGAGCAACTACATACTAGCAGAGAGGCAGGTCGTGCGGAAGCTTCAGCGTATGAGCGCAAGGCGACAGGCCGCATGTCAGGAGGGCCTCGACGGCGGCCGGGTCCTGGACTCGCATCAACCGGTCCCGCAGCCGGGCGGCTCCCGGCACGCCGGCGACATACCAGGCAGCGTGCTTGCGCATTTCCACAAGGCCGCGGTCGGGTCCCTTGAGGGCAAGGGACATGCGGAGGTGGCGCACGGCGACGATGTCCGGGGCCGGCAGCTCATGGCCGGCGTCAGAGCCGCCCCGCCAGGCCCGGATACAGTCACTGAACACCGCCGGGTTGCCCAGAACCGCGCGTCCGATCATCACCGCGTCACATCCGGTCTCTTCGATCATCCGCATCGCGTCGGCCCCCGAGCGGACATCGCCGTTGCCGATTACCGGTACACGGACGGCTCGCTTGACCTCACGGACAACCCCCCAGTCGGCCTGCCCGCGGTAGAACTGGTCGCGGTACCGCCCGTGCACCGTAACCGCGGACACGCCGGCCTGTTCGAGGGCCTGCGCGAACGGCACCGCGCTCGGGTCACCGGGATCCCAGCCGGCGCGGATTTTGGCGGTCACCGGGACGGCGGCGGGCACAGACTCGCGCACGGCACGGACGATCTCGCAGGCCAGCTGGGGATGACGCATCAGCGCGGCCCCTTCGCGGTTCCCGACGATCTTCGGGGCGGGACAGCCCATGTTTAGATCGACGATGTCGGCCCCGGCCTCGACCAGCAGCCTGGCGGCCCGGGCCATTTCGCCGGGGCGCGATCCGCATAGCTGGGAGCTAACGGGGTGCTCATGCGGTGAGATGAGCAAAAGGGCCCGGCTACGGCGGCTGCCCGCCAGGAGCGCCAGGTCGCTGATCATTTCCGTTGAAACCAGCCCCGCCCCGGCCTCCTTGCACAGAAGGCGGAAGGCCAGGTCGGTGACACCGGCCATCGGCGCGAGGATGAAGGGACTCGACAGGTCGACAGCGCCGATCGAGGGTCCCATTACAGCTGCCCCGGCCATCACACTCTGACGGGCGCCGCCGCATCCGTGCCGTCCAGGCGGCAGAGGGTGGCGGCGAGCACGCCGATGCCGGCCTCGACATGCGGCCATGCCGTCTCCTCGTCCGGAGCGTGGCTGATGCCGCCGGCGCTGGGCACGAAGATTATCCCGCTTGGAGCGACACGGGCGAAGGACGACGCGTCGTGCCCGGCCCAACTGACGAGCCTGCGGCTGGGCAGCGAAAGCTCGCGGGCTGCGGACTCTATGGCGTCCTGCACTCCGCCGTCAAGCGGCACCGCCCGGCCTGCCCGGCGCGTCTCCACCTCGAGGACCAGGCCGTATCCCGCGGCGGCGTCCCTGGCCCGCGCCACCAGAGCGTCGAGGACCCGCGCGGTCCGTCCTTCGTCCGCCGAACGAAGCTCAATAACCAGATCCACCCGGCCAGGAACAACGTTGGCGGCGCCGGGGTGAACCTTCAGTTCGCCGACCGTGGCCACGAGCTCGCCGTCCTCGGCCAGAGCCGCCCGGCGGACTTCGCCGACAAGGTCGGCCGCTCCCCAAAGCGCATCGTGGCGTTCGTCCATCATTGTCGTTCCGGCGTGGTTGGCCCGACCACGGAGCGTCACTTTCGCCCGCGTAATGCCGACGATCGCTGTCACCACGCCGATTGCGGTGCCCTCCCGCGCCAAGCGGCCCCCCTGCTCCACGTGGAGCTCAAGGTATGCCCGGCAGAAGCCGGACGGGCGGCGGGCCCCGCCTACAGCGTCAGGGTCGAGCCCCATGGCCCGCATGACATCGGTCAGCAAAGCGCCTTCGCTGTCACGGAGGCCTGCCAGCTCGTCTGGCTCGACGCCGCGGACCATTGCCGTGCTGCCGCCGAGCACGCTTTGGAAGCGTGCCTTCTCCTCGTTGCTAAAGGCGATGACCTCAACCGGGTGAAGGGACTCGTAGCCGACCTCGGCGAGAGCGCGCACAACCTCGATGCCGCCGAGGACGCCCAGGGCCCCGTCGAACATGCCCCCGCCGGGCACGGTGTCGATGTGCGAGCCGATGATCAGCGCTCCCTGGCCTGAGCCCGAACCCCGCCGGGTGCCGATCAGGTTGCCGGCCTCGTCAACGCGGGGCGCCATTTTCGCCTGGCGCATCAGGTCGAGGACGAAGTCGCGGCCCCGCCGGTCCGCCGCCGAGAAAGCCAGCCGCCAGGCACCCTCCCGGCCCGGCTCCTTTCCGAGCTCGAACAACTGCTCGAGTTCCGCTCGAACCCGTTTTACGTCCACCAGCCCCAGAGCCCTGAGAGCAGTGGTCATGGCCCTATCCCCCCATGCGAACGTCCAAGTAAGGCTGGAGTTTTGCCGGGAGCCAGGCAATACCTCCTGGCCGCGATATTGGAGGAGTTGTCCTTGCACCCACGGAAGTAGCATGCGCTCATCATCACTGGCCGCCTTGCCGCGGCCGTATTCGAATCGGCGGAAAGGGGTTATTCATGCCCAGGCTCACAGGTGGTCAGACAGTTGTGCAAACGTTGGCTGCGGCAGGAGTGCGGGCGGTCTTCGGGGTGCCCGGCGTGCACAACCTCGATATCTACGACGCTTTGCCAGACACGCCGCAGATCGCTCATTATGTTGTGCGTCACGAGCAGGCCGCGACGTTCATGGCTGACGGCTACGCCCGGGCCACGGGCGATGTGGGCGTTGCCCTCCTGATAACCGGACCGGGCCTGACCAACGCTCTTACGGGCATCGCCGAGGCGTATAGCGACTCTTCGCCGATGCTGGTCATAACGGCGCAGGTCGAGACCAAGCTGGCGGATAAGGAAAAGGGATCGCTGCACGAGCTCAGGGATCAACTCGGCGTTTCCCGTCCGGTAACCGCCTATAACCGCCGCATCAACAGCGTGCCGGAGATCGCTCCGGCGATCAGGGAGGCCTTCGCCTACCTGAAGCGCAGCCGCCCACGGCCGATTCACCTGGAGATACCGACCGACGTCATGGAAGCAGCCGCCGAGGTGGACCTGGGACAGCCTCTGGCCGCCGCCCCGCCCGCCCCTTTCGCCGCGCCGATAAAACGCGCAGCGGATGTCCTGGCCAGGGCAAACAGGCTGATTATCGTCGCCGGCGGCGGTTGCGTGTCCTCAGGAGCCGGCGAGGCCCTGGCGGCCGTTGCGGAGATGCTCCAGGCGCCCATCGTGGTCACCTCCAACGGCAAGGGGGGCATACCGGAGTCCCATCCGCTGGTTTTAGGCAACCTCAGCTACGACAAGGTGCTGATGGACCTGATGGGAAGCGCCGACGCCGTGCTCGGCGTCGGAACCCGCTTCTCGGCGATGACCACCCGCGGTTTTACCTGGCCTGTTCCCGCCGCCCTGGTCCACATCGACATTGACCCCGCGGAACTGGGCCGCAACTACCCGGTGGCGGTCGGAGTGAGCGGTGACGCCCGCCTCAGCCTGGAGTCCCTGCGTGATGCGCTGCGGCCGCTTGTGGCGGCGGACCGGCAGTCGCGGGCGCCGGAGGTCGCGGAGGTAAAACAACATGTCCGGCAACAGGCGATCGCTCAGGGCAGCTGGGAGATCGGCATCCTGGACGACATCCGCCGGGTGCTTGCGCCGGACGACGTGCTGGTCAACGACATGACGATGCTCTCCTACGCGGCTGCCCGCTACTACCCGGCGGAGCGCCCGCATACGTTCATGTCGCCGCGGGGGTATGGCACCCTGGGGTTTAGCTATCCGGCGGCGCTCGGCGCGCAGGTCGGCCGCCCCGATCGCCGTGTGCTGTCGATCGCCGGTGACGGCGGCTTTCTCTTCACGGGCGTCGAGTTGTGCACCGCGGCACAGTACAACCTGCCCGTGGTTGCCTTGATCGTGAACAACCACGGGTATGGGGTCGTTAAGCGCAACCAGCTCCGGCGCTTTGGGCGGCCGGTCGACGTCGACCTGCACACGCCGGACTACATGCAGTTCGCGGCCGCTTTTGGCGTGGCCGCGGAGCGGGTCGGCGGACCGGGCGAAATCCGGGGGGCGCTCGAGCGCGCCTTTGCGGCCAGAAAGCCATATCTGCTCGAACTGGCCGAGCCGCAAGATAAGGTCTAGGAGGGCCGTGGATGTCAGTGACAAACGAAAAACCGGTGGACTACAGGCGTTTTCTCAGCAGGGTCGCGATGGAGCGTAACGACCCCTCGTCGCAGTTCCGGGGCGGCAAGCTCCGCCCCGATAACGTGCCGCTGTCTTTCGGCTATCCGTATTCCGAGTCACTCCCGTCGGCCGACCTTGCCCGGGCGACCGCCGCGAGCCTCACCGAAGAGGGACATCTGACCCTGCAGTATGGCGGCGGCCCCTCATCCGAGCTGCTGCGCAAACTTCTGTTTGAAAGGGCCTTGCGCAGGGGAGTCAAGGCGGAGGGCAACGATATCGTCTTGACGGCAGGTTCAATGCAGGCCCTCGACCTTGTCGGACGGGTGCTGCTGGACCCCGGCGACCTGGTCATGACGGAGGCGCCGAGTTACTTTGGCGCGCTGCGGGTCTTCCAGACGTGGCGGGCCCAGCTAATCGGCTTCCCGCTCGACGGCGAAGGGCTCGTGACGGACGCGGTCGCTGCCCAACTGGCGCGATGGCGCCGCGACGGCCGGCCGATGCCCAAGCTCTTCTACGTTATCGCGGACTTTCACAACCCCGGCGGGATAACCATGTCCCTGCCGCGCCGCCGGGCTCTGCTGGAACTGGCCGAGCAATACGACTTTCTTATCCTTGACGACAACGCGTATGGCGAGCTGCGCTTCGAGGGGCAGGGCTTAGAATTGCTCAAGGCGATGGATGACAAAGTGCGGGTCATCCAGACCGGCACTTTCTCCAAAGTCATCGCGCCCGGAGTCCGGCTCGGCTGGGCCATCGGCCCGCAGCCGCTGATCGACGAGATGACCCGGGTCAACGTGGGAGGCGGCCTGTCCACGTTTGTGACCGGGGCGCTGCATGCTTTCTGCCGCGAGGGCGACCTCGACCGGCGTATTGACGGGTTGCGTTCCGAGTACCGCCGCCGCAAGGACGCTATGGTCGCCAGCCTGGAGACCCACATGCCGGCCGGGGTAACCTGGAACAACCCCGAGGGAGGCTTCTTTCTCTGGCTTGAGGTCCCGGCCGAGGTGGATATGGAGGCTCTGGCGCCAAAAGCGCGCGAGCAAGGCGTTACGTTTGTGGGAGGAACTGCGTTCTTCACCGACGGCAGGGGCAGGAACTACGCCCGCCTGTGCTTCAGTTTCTGCGACAACGAGCAACTGGAGCGCGGCATAGGCATACTGGCCAAGCTGATTCGCGAGCAGCTGGACGAGGAGACACACTGACCGCCCGCACGTTGGGGCAAGGGTTTTGCGGCCGGTCGCCCGTGGCGGCCGGCCACCTGCTTTCAATATATGGCGGACCAGCTTACCGGGCGGTGGACACAGATCTCTGCGGGGCTGAACCACTCCGCTATCTCGCGCCGTGCCTCGTCCACATCGCTTGACGAGTGGACAACGTTCTTGACCGCGGTGTGGAGGGTGTTGGCCGCAATAGCCGAAACGCTCGAGAAGTCCCCCCGGATTGTTCCCGGTGCGGCATCGATCGGCATGGTGTCACCAGATAGCTTTCGGACCAACTCGACCGCGTGGGCGCCCTGGAGCACACAGGCGACGGTGGGCCCGGAAGTAATGTAGTCAATAAGCCAGCCCCGAATATAGCCCCCGATCGTCGCGGGATCGTCGGTGCCGAGCTCAGCTACCGGATCGCGGCCGTGTTTGGCGTATGTGCGCAGCGTCTTGTGTCCAAGATTGGCCACCCACTGCGGGTCGTCCATGTAGTGCCGCTGCGCCTGCTCCTTGCCCACCTGCACCATCTTCAGGCCGACCACGGCCAGCCCCGCGTCTTCCAAACGGGCGATAATGCGGCCGCAGAGACCGCGCAGCACTCCATCCGGTTTGATCAGCAGCAGTGTCCGTTCGTCATTGATGGCTACGCTCATTACTACTTGTCCCACCTCTCCTCAAAGAAACAGAAACACCCATAAGACCGGTGCGCCCGCGGCGCGGGCGGATCAATGGATCGGGCCGGCATCCGCGGCAACGCCGGCCAGGTCCAGGACACGCTCAAGCACGGAAATGGGAACCCGCGCCCGCAAAGCGAGCGCGATGGCGTCCGACGGGCGCGAGTCGATCTCAACCACCCTGTCCTTGTCGAGCAGGCTGATCTGGGCGAAGAACGTTTCGTCCCGGACGTCATCAATCAGCACGCCGGCAACCTTGATATTGAGCCGGTCGAGTATCTGTTTGAGCAGGTCGTGCGTCTGCGGCCGGGGGGGCTCGATACCCTCGACCGCGATAGCGATCGCCCCGGCCTCCAGCGGCCCCACAATGATCGGCAGATAGCGCTCGCTGTCGGCGTGTTTGAGGAGGACGATGGCGCGCTGGTGCTGAGTATCGTAGGCAATCCGGTCAACGGTCACCTCGATCATCCCCCGGCCTCCCCTCTGGCGACATTATATCTTAATATCTTATTGTGCCTGGACTCCCCGCGAGCATGCCCCGTCCCGCCGGCCCCGGTTGCGGTCATGGATCAGCCGTATCCCCTCCAGGGTCAGGAGCGGGTCGACGTGCTCGATCGTCCGGCTGACCTGGCTTACCACATGCGCCAGGCCGCCGGTGGCCACCACGGTCGGGTGTCCGCCGAGCTCCCCGGCAACCCGTGTAACCAGCGCATCGACCTGGCCGGCGAAACCGAAGACGATGCCCGACCGCAACCCGTCGGCCGTGCTGCGCCCGATAGCGTTGGGGGGAACGGAGAGCTCAATCCGGGGCAGCCTGACGGCCCGCTGGAACAAGGCCTCGCTGGCGATCCCGATTCCGGGCGCGATCGCCCCTCCGGCGAAGAGGCCCGCGGCCGTCACCGCATTGACGGTGGTCGCGGTCCCGAGGTCGACGGCGATGACCGGCCCCCCGTACCTGGAATACGCGGCCTCCGCGTCGGCGATGCGGTCCGCGCCAAGTTCGCCGGGATCCTCGTACCCGAGCTCGATGCCCAGCGCAAGCCCGGGCCCGATAGTCAGCGCGTCGGCCATCAGCTGGTCCCGTGCCACAGCGGCGAAAACCGGGATCAGCTCGGGCACGACGGAGCAGACGGCGACGGACTCAACCTGGCCGGGCTCAAGTCCATGCCTGGCCATCAGACCGTCGAGAACGATCGCGTATTCGTCTGCCGTCCGGCGGATGTCGGTGTGCAGGCGCCCGCAGACGAGGGGACGCTCCCCGGAATACACCGCAACCGTGATGTTGGTGTTGCCGATATTAACGACCAGCAGCAAAGGGACCACTCCCGGAGCCGGCGTGGGCGAGGCTTACGTCGCCGGCGGCGATGTGCTCGGCACGCCCGTCGGGCAGCCTCAGCACCAGCCTGCCCTGCATGTCGATGGTCTCCGCCCAGCCCCTGAGGATGGACGCGCCGGTCACCGTGACCTCGCGCCCGATGGTCTCCGAACCGGCGATCCACTCCTCGCGAAGGGCGGCAAAACCGGTTTCCGTAAACTGCCCGTATGCCCTCTCAACCTCGGCAAGCAGGGCCGCGCCCAGCCCGGCGACCGGCACCGGGCTGCCGGCGGCGATGGATAATGACGTCGCCCGATCGCGAAGCTCAGGCGGCAGGTCCGCGATGCCCAGGTTGACGTTGATGCCGATGCCCATCACCACGAAATCCGGCGGGCACAGGAGGGAGCCCCCGGAAGCCTCGGTCAGTATGCCGCCGGCCTTTCGCCCGCCAACCAGCAGGTCGTTGGGCCACTTGACCTTGCACGTGACGTGAGCCGTCCGCCCGATGGCGGCCCGCGCCGCGACGGCTCCCACAAGCGCCAGCGGGCCGAGCTCGCGGAGCGGCAGCGCGGGCCGCAGGACGAGCGAGCACCACAGCCCGCCCCCGAGCGGCGAAACCCACTCGCGGCCCATGCGTCCCCGTCCGCGTTGCTGCTGGTCGGCGACGACGGCCGTGCCCTCCGGGGCGCCCTGTGCCGCGAGCTCCAGGGCAGCGTCGTTTGTGGAGGACACACAACCAAAAGACACGAGCGGGCGCCCAAATTTCCCGGGATGCGCCGCGGCGGCCAGCAGGACGCGGATCGCCGTACCGGCAGACCCGCCTGTTTCCTCAGTCACGGCCGCCCCGCGGGCTCTCCGGCAAGTCAAGCTCGAGGCTGATGTCCAGCGCCTTGAACGAATGGGTGAGCGCCCCAAGCGAGACGAAGTCCACCCCCAGGCCGGCGACGCGGGGCAGATCCGCCAGCGTGATTCCGCCGGACGCCTCAACCAGGGCCCGGCCGCCGATCAGCTTCACGGCCCGCTCCATCGTGGCCTGGTCCATGTTGTCGAGCATAATGATGTCGGCGCGCGCAGCCAGGGCTTCCTCGACCTCGACAAGGTCCGCCGCCTCGACCTCGATGCGCACCATCGGCGTTGCGCCGCGCCGGACCGCTGCTACGGCGGGGCCGATGCCGCCGGCCAGCCGGATGTGGTTGTCCTTGATCAGAACCATGTCAAAGAGCCCGGCACGGTGGTTGGAGGCACCCCCGGCGCGGACCGCGTATTTCTCAAGGATCCGCAGCCCGGGCGTCGTCTTGCGCGTATCGAGCACGCGCAGCCCGGTGCCGGCCACCGCCGCGGACGCCGCCCTCGCCATGGTGGCGATGCCGGATATTCGCTGAAGGAAGTTGAGCGCGACCCTCTCGCCGCCCAGGATGGCTACCGCCGGACCGCTGACCTGCGCCAGCCTGTCCCCGGGCCGGACGTCCGAGCCCTCGGCCGCCAGCGCGACGAACTTGATCTCCGGGCTCAACTCGGCGAAGACGATCTCAGATACCCATAGGCCCGCAAGCACCCCGGCCGCCTTGGCTATGAACCAGCCCTCCGCCCGTGTCGCCGCCGGTACCGTGTAGTCGGAGGTGATGTCGCCCGGGCCGAGATCCTCAAGAAGGGCCGCTCTGATCACGGGCAGCACGGCAAGTTTGGTCGGCCGCGGCACAGCTTCGCCCGGCGCCGCAAATGTCCCTGACATGGTTACACCTCCGCGTTGATGAGTGGGGCCAGGCCGAGCTGGAGTTGCCGGCCCGAAAGGCGCAGCACGGTGTGCCCGACCCAGCGCTGATCCGGCTCGGGGTGATCGCTGCGGTAGTGGGCGCCGCGGCTCTCCCGCCGGGCCGACGCGGCGGCAGCGACAAGGTGCGCGACGGTAAGTACGTTGCAGGCTTCCTGCACGGATGCAAGCTCCGGCTGGCTGCCGGCGCCGCCGCGGCCGCCCGCGGCGTGCAGCGCGCAAAGCGAGTCAGACAGCTCCCCGAGCCGCTGGCTGCCCCGCGCCAGTCCCTCGCCCTCGCGAACAAGGCCCAGATCCCGCGACATCGTCTCCCGGGCGCAAAACACGATCTCGTCAATGGACATGCCTTCCGCGACGCTCACGGGATACCGCTCCCGCGAGACGTGCGGCTCACGCCCGCCGCCGCCGCACCCGACCGGCCGGGCCAGGCACCAGGGCAGGTCACCTGCCGGGCGCCATCCGTCCTGTGGAGGCAGCAGCCCGGTGCGCCAGGCGAGGCCATCCCAGCTGGCGGCATACTCCGCCGCCCGTCCCGCGAAAACCAGCGATTCGAGCAGCGAGTTGCTGGCCAGCCGGTTGGCGCCGTGCACTCCCAGGCATGCCGTTTCGCCGCACGCGAAGAGCCCCGGAACCGTGGTCCGTCCATGCGAGTCGATCCTTACGCCGCCCATGCTGTAGTGCGCCACGGGCGCAACGGGGATCAGGTCGGTCTCCATGTCGAGGCCGCTCTGCAGGCACCGGGCGTGAATGGTCGGGAAACGGAGGCGAGCCGGGCCGCTGCTGAGGCGACGGGCATCGAGCCAGACAAAAGAGGCACTCTCCCTGGCGCACTCGGCGCTGATCGCCCTGGCGACGACGTCCCGTGGGGCCAGCTCCCCGAGCGGATGGTAGGACGGCATGAACCTCTCCTGGCGCATGTTGAGCAGCAATGCCCCGTCTCCGCGGACGGCTTCGGATATCAGAAAGCGGGGATTTGACGCCATCGCCAGGCCCGTGGGGTGGAACTGGAAAAACTCCATGTCCATAATCTCCGCGCCGGCGCGCATGGCCATCGCCATGCCGTCGCCGGTTACCACCGTCGCGTTGGTGGTGCTGGCGTAGATCTGCCCCGCGCCGCCCGTCGCCAGGATGGTCACCGGCGAGCGGTACCGGACCACGTGCCCGCCCGCGTCCACGCCGACCGCACCTGTGCAGCGGCCCCCCTCGATGGCAAGCCTCGCGGCGAAGACCCGCTCGTGCACCGGAACGGGCACAGACCGCGCGCGGTGGCTGAGAACCTCCTCGATCTCTTCACCCGTCGCGTCGCCGCGCGCGTGCAGCACCCGGCGCAGGCTATGGGCGCCCTCGCGGGCAAGCGCGAGCCGGCCGTTGTGACGGTCAAAATGCGCGCCCAGGGAAATGAGGTCGCGGACGTAGGTCGGGCCGTCCTGTACCATTACCCGAACGAGCGGCTCGGCGCAAAGTCCGGCTCCGGCCCGGATGGTATCCTGGAGATGAAGCTCGGGGGAGTCCTGCTCGTCAAACGCGACCGCGATGCCGCCTTGGGCGAACTGGGTATTGCCCTCGGAGAGCAGGTTCTTGGTCAAGACTACGACACGTCCGACCGCGGCCAGCCGCAGCGCGGCGTAGAGCCCGGCGATACCGCTGCCCACCACGAGGAAGTCCGCCGCGGCGGTGTTGCCGGCACTATCGACGTCTTTCACCTGACTTATCCCGCCTCGCCCGACGGCTCAGTCGTTGCCCGCGCGCTTGCCGGAGATGGCCAGCATCCGTTCGAGAGCCGTGGCGGCCCGCACCCTGACCGGTTCGGGCACGGTTATCCGGGGCTCGAGCCGCTCCAGCGCCCAGGCCAGCTTGGGGAGGGTGGTCTTTTTCATATTGGGACAATACTGTTTCTTGGAGTTGGGCAGGTGGAACACCTTCTCCGGGTTTTGCCTCGTCAGCTGGTGGAGGATGCCCTGCTCGGTCCCGACGATGAACTCCCTGGCGGCGGAACCGCGGGCCAAGCGCAGCATACCGGAGGTTGACAACACGTGGTCCGCCAGCGCGACGACTTCGGGACGGCACTCGGGGTGCACCATGACCAGCGCATCGGGGTGTTCGCGCCGGGCTCTGAGAACCTCGGCGGCGGTGATGTTGTCGTGGGTCGCGCAGAACCCGTCCCAGGCGATGACCTTCTTGTTGGTCTTGGTCCCGATGTAGTTGGCGAGGTTGCGGTCGGGCACAAACAACACCGTATCGCCGGGCACGGAATCCACCACCTGCACGGCATTGCGTGAGGTGCAGCATATGTCGCTCTCGGCCTTGACGGCCGCGGAGGAATTGACATAACAGACGACCGGTACTCCCGGAAGCTCGCGCTTCTTGGCTATGAGGTCCTCGGCCGTGACCATGTCGGCCATCGGGCAGCCGGCCCGGAGCTCGGGCAGGAGCACAATCTTGTCCGGGCTCAGAATCGCCGCGCTCTCGGCCATGAAGTGAACGCCGCAGAATACGATCACGCCGGCATCGGAGGCGGCAGCCTGCCGGCTGAGCCCAAGCGAATCGCCGACAAAATCGCCAAGGTCCTGGATTTCCGGGCGCTGGTACAGGTGCACCAGAATGACGGCCCCGTGTTTGCGCTTGAGTTCCAGTATGTGCCGTGACAGCTCAGCTTGCTGCGTATCTTGCGCCACTTCGAACCCTCACCCATCCTCACCGGCCCCAGCCGTAGCTCACAGAGATTCTACGCTTGCGGCAAAAAGGCTGTCAACCAAGGGGGAGGGCCGCAGCGGCCCTCCCCCGACCAATAGCTGCTGCTGCTCCGCCCGCGCGCGGACGGTAAGTGCCGGCGTGCTGCCTAGAACAGCCCCAGAATCTTGCCCTCATCATCAAGATCAATCTTGGTGCCCGCCGGAATCGAGGGCAGCCCGGGCATCGTGCTCATCGTCCCCAGGAGCGGGTACAGGAAGCCGGCCCCGATGGAGGCCCGGATATCCCGGACGGGCACGCGGAACCCATGCGGCCGCCCCTTGAGCTGCGGATCGTGCGAGAGCGAGAGGTGCGTCTTGGCCATGCAGATCGGAAGCTTGTCGTATCCGAGCTTGGTGTACATCCGGATCCGCCGCTCCGCGAGCGCGTCGAAGTCAACGCCCTCAGCCCCGTAGACCTTGGTGGCGATGGTTTCGATCTTTTCCTTGATCGAGAGGTTGAGGTCGTAGAGGAAGCGCATCTCCGTCGGCTTTTCGGCTGCCCTGACGACGGCTTTGGCCAGTTCCTCGCCACCGGCGCCGCCCTTGGCCCAGACCTCGCTGAGCACGGCATCCTCCGCGCCGGCCTTGCGGGCCAGATCCCGGATAATCTCGATCTCGGCATCGTGGTCTGTCGAGAAGCGGTTGACTGCGACAACAACCGGAATGTTGTGCATGACCATATTCTCGATGTGCTTGGCGAGGTTCTCGCAGCCCCTGATGAGGGCTTCATCGTTGCGCTGTCCGACTGACTCGGGGAGGGGCTTGCCGGGCACAACCCGGAACGCGCCGCCATGCATCTTGAGCGCACGCACGGTCGCCACGACCACGGCTGTGTCGATCTTGAGCCCGCTTACCCGGCACTTGATATTGATCATCTTCTCCGCGCCGATGTCCGCGCCGAAACCGCTCTCGGTCACCACGTAATCGCCCAGCTTGCAGGCAATCATGTCGGCGAGCACGGAGTTGTTGCCGTGAGCGATGTTGGCGAAGGGACCGGCGTGCACGAAGCAGGGCGTATGCTCGAGGGTCTGCAGGAGGTTGGGCTTGATTGCCTCCTTGAGCAGGACGGCCATGGCGCCAGCACACTTGAGGTCCTCGGCCGTGACGGGCTTGCCGGCGTGGGTGTAGGCCACGACGATCCGGCCCAGGCGCTCGCGCAGGTCCTTGAGGCTCGTCGTCAGCGCGAGGATCGCCATGACTTCCGAGGCGACGGCGATGTCGAAACCGGTCTGGCGGGGATATCCGTTGGCCTCGCCCCCGAGACCGACGACGATCTGCCGGAGAGCGCGGTCGCTGACATCCACGACACGCGGCCAGGTCACGGAGTGCGGATCGATATTCATCTCGTTACCATGGTGGAAATGGTTGTCCACGAATGCGGCGAGCAGGTTGTGGGCGAGGGCCACGGCATGTGTGTCGCCCGTGAAGTGGAGGTTAAACTCCTCCATCGGGATGACCTGCGAGTACCCGCCGCCAGCCGCGCCGCCCTTGATGCCGAAAACCGGGCCGAGCGACGGCTGCCTGATGCAGTTGATCGCCCGCTTCCCGATCCGGTTTAGCGCCAGGCCCAAGCCGATTGTCGTGACTGTCTTGCCTTCACCGAGGGGGGTCGGGGTTATGGCCGTCACGTCGATGTACTTGGCGGTGGGGCGGTCCCGCAGCCGCTCGAGAACGTCAAGGGTGATCTTGGCCTTGTACTTGCCGTAAAGCTCAACCTCGTCCTCTTCCAGGCCCATCTGCCTGGCAATGTCCATGATGGGCAGCATCTTGGTTTCCTGTGCTATCTCGATGTCGCTCTTCAAGTCCCTCATCCCTCCGCTCGATCAGTTGCCCGCGGCGCCGACAGGTGGCGCGGCCCTAGGGGTTGCACGATTTGAACGCAAGGAGCCCGAAGACCATGCCGATCAAACCAAACAACCAGGTCATGTAGGCGGGTGTCTGTTTGGGCCGGGTGCCGGCCCCCCGGGTCTCCGCTGCCGCCTCCTCTTGCCACTCCTTTTCCTCGGTCCAATCCTCATCCGATTCCTCGACCCATTCCTCCTCGGGACCCGCGCTCTCGGGTTTCCTACCTTTGTCAGTCATATCAAGACACCAGCCTTTCGCCGGCAGCCGGCGGCCCGCCCGGGCAATGCACCACGCGGCCGTCTTTAATCACCCATCTCACCAGGTTGCCGCCAAGCCGGTACGCTATGTCCTCGTAGCTTGGCACCCCAAAAATGGCCGCGTCCGCGCGCGCGCCCGGCACGAGGGTCCCCACCTGACCGCCAAGCCCAACGGCTTGCGCCGCGTGCCTCGTCGCTCCAAGCATAGCCTCAACTGGAGGGAGTCCGAAAATGCGGCCCGCAAGGGCGATTGCGAGCTGTATCGACGCCGAGGGCGCCGTGCCGGGGTTGCAGTCAGTCCCCAGGGCGAGCTTGACGCCCTGCGCCCGCAACATCCGGGCCTGCCGGCGACAATGGCCGGCATCAACCTCATCCCCCAGCAGCGACAGGACGGTGATCGGCAGCAGCACCCCGATGGTTCCCGACCGCGCCATCGCCTGCGCTCCCGCCTCGGAGGCGAAGAGCAGGTGGTCGGCGGACACGGCGCCCAACTCCGCCGCCAACTCGGCGCCACCGCTCTGTGACATCTCGTCGGCGTGCATCTTGACCCCGAAACCCAGGGCGCGAGCCCGTGTCAGCACCCGCCGGGACTGCTCCACGGTGAACGCGCCAGGTTCACAGAATATGTCGCAAAATTCCGCAAGTGCAAATCGTTTCACAGCTGGCAGCATTTCTTCCAGCACGACTTCTACATATCCGTCCGCGTTCCCTCTGTAGAGGGGCGGCACGGCGTGGGCGCCGAGAAAGGTGGGGACTACGCGAGCGGCATGGGTCCGGCCGAGCTCGCCGGCCAGACGCAGCAGCCGCAGCTCAGCTTCGAGCTCCAGCCCGTAGCCGGATTTGGCCTCCACGGTGGTCGTGCCCCCGGCGAGCATCTCGTCGAGGATACCGCGTCCCGCGGCCAGGAGTTCCTGGTCGGTTGCCGCGGCGGTGGCGGCTACGGTGCTCAGAATGCCCCCGCCGGCGGCAAGGATCTCCAGGTAGGACGCGCCCCCGAGCCTCATTGAGTACTCGTGAGCCCGCCAGCCGCCAAAAGGCAGATGGGTGTGCGGGTCGACCAGCCCGGGGACCACAATGCAACCCGACGCGTCGATGACCGTGGCGTCCGGCTCAGGGCCCAGCGCGCGGTCGGCAAGCGACTCCGGTCCGGCCCAAACCACCCGCCCGCCCCGCATGGCCAGCGCTCCGCCACCGACGATCCCAAGCTGGGATGGATCCGCCGCGAGAAGGCCCCCTCCATCCGGCGGAATGACGCACACCTGTGAAGCGCCTCTGATTACCAGGTCGCACGCGACCGGCGTTGCCGGGCCGCCGGTCATGGCCGCAGCCCCGCCGGATCCCTGGCCAGGCGGGCCTCGAGCACCTGGTCTGACAGACCGGGGCAATTGAGGGCCTCGGTGAGCGCCGAGGCGACGGCTTCGAGGGTCACCAGGCCGACGACCTCGGTGCGGGTAACGTGACCGCCGGCCTGTTCAGCCAGACGGCGCACCTCCGCGGCCGCCTTCCAGATCGAGGTAGTCCTGGTGTCAAGCAGATTCATGGAGACCTGGACCTGCCCGCCGGCCACCTCAAGACCTATGGCCTGTACTCGGGGCAGACCCCCCGACCGCTCGCGGACTGCCCGGGCGATCCCTTTGGCCTCGCTCACACCGAGCCCCCCGAGATAGACGTTAAACGCCACCATAGGCAGCCGGGCCCCGACCACGGTGGCCCCGGCCGTCGGGTGCATGCGTGAGGGACCGAAATCCGGCATCCGCTCAGGCAGCGCGATCTCACCCTTGAGGGCCTCGTACTGCCCGCGGCGGATGTCGGCCAGGTTGACACGCCCGGGGCGCACAGCCGCGGCCCCGTAGAGGTAGACCGGGATATCTAGCTCCGCGGCGATCCTGGCCCCGAGTTGCCGGGCGAGCAGCACGCACTCGTCGAGGCTTGTCCCAGCCACGGGCACAAAAGGGACGACGTCCGTGGCGCCGATGCGCGGGTGGGAGCCGCTGTGCTTTTCCATCTCGATGAGGCCGGTTGCGACACGGGTGGCGGCCAGCGCCGCCTCCAGCGCCTCCTGGGCGGGCCCGACAAAGGTCAGCACGCACCGGTTGTGGTCCGGGTCCGCCTGGACATCCAGCAGCGACACCGCGTCCCGGCTCTTGACGGCCTGGGCCAGGGCGTCAATCACCACCCGGTCGCGCCCGGCGCTGAAATTGGGGACGCACTCGACAAGCCCCACGGGCCATACCTCCTCCACCTAACCGCGGACCCTGCTACCGAAACCACCATTTCAGACCTGGCAGCGCCCTGGGCACAAGACGCAGTAGTCGAAACCGGGCCTCGGTATTGACCACCAGATACAGCCGGCCCTGCTCATCAACCTTGCCGGGGGACAGCGTGTACGGCACGGCGTCTCCGGGCGCCGGCGGGGCGCGGAAGGGCGGCACCGTCGCGACCAAAACCGGATCGCCGCTCGCCGCGACCGCGAGTACCTCAGCGGCCTGCCCGTAGTCAAGCGCGACGTAAAAACGCCCCCGCGAGTCGCCGCCCAGCAGGACCGCCCGCCTGATCATGCTTTCCCGGGAAATCTCCCGCGCCCACAGTGCCGCGCCCTGCGCGCTGATGACCTCCAGGCGGACCACAAAAGGTCCGCCCCGGAAGCTCAACGCGAGCGACCCACGCGAGCCCGTGCACAAATCGGCCGGAAGGACCGCCAAACCATCATCCGCCTGGAGCGGCCCGGCCGCGTCGGCGGCCAGGACGTACCGGACGACCTCTGTTATCCGGCGTGCACCGGGGTCGTAGCGGACGACGCGGACCAACCCCTCACCGGGCGGCCATGCGGCCAGCAAAGCATAGAATCCTGCCTCGGGGTGACCGGCCAGATCGCAAAGGATCCAGCCGCCGGTGACGGCATCATCGGCCGCCAGGTCGACCCGGGCGGTCTCGGCGCCGCGCGCGTCAAGGCACATAACCAGCGCCCGGGCAGTGTCGGCGACGTGGACCTGTCCTTTGCCGTCGAAGACCACCGCCGTCGCGGGGACGCCTGCCGCAGCACCTGCCTGCCAGCCTGCATACGGCTCGCCTTTCGCGTCAAACCGCAGCACCCGGCGGTTTGCGGTATCCGCGACCACGACAGACCCCCGGGCGTCGACATCGAAGCCGCACGGGCCCTGCAGCCGGCCCACGACGTCGGGCCCGCGCCCGAACTCCAGCGAGCCCGCGCCCCAGGGGCCCGACAGCACCTCAGACTCCGCGTAACTCACGGCGGCCGTGACCCGTACAAGGCCGAAACCCCAAAAGACGAGCAGCACCGCCAACAGCAAGAGCGGGCCTCGAAAGCGACGCAAGTTGATCAACCGCACCGCGGGTCCCTCCCCGCCGAGGGCCGCGGGTCACGCGCTAGCGCGCCATCGGTACCTTGATGCCGTGATCGGCCGCTGCCTTGAGCGCCCGTTCGTACCCCGCGTCAGCATGGCGCAGGACACCCATGGCTGGATCGCAGGTGAGCACTCGCTCCAGGCGGACATCGGCTTCCCGCGTGCCGTCGGCCACTATGACCATGCCGGCGTGTATCGAATACCCGATGCCGACCCCTCCGCCGTGATGAACGGAGACCCAGGTCGCCCCTGAGGCCGTGTTGGCCAGGGCATTGAGAATCGGCCAGTCAGCGATGGCGTCGCTGCCGTCCCGCATGCCTTCGGTTTCTCGGTTGGGGGAGGCCACCGAGCCGCTGTCGAGATGATCACGGCCGATAACGATGGGCGCACTGACTTCGCCCGTGCGCACGAGTTCGTTAAAGAGCAGACCGGCGCGTGCCCGTTCACCGTATCCGAGCCAGCAGATGCGTGCCGGCAGGCCCTGGAACGGCACCCTCTCCTGCGCCAGCCGGATCCAGCGGACCAGCGAATCGCGGTATCCGAACTCGCGCACGATCACCTCGTCGGTGCGCCGGATGTCCTCCGGATCACCCGACAGCGCGACCCACCGGAAAGGGCCCATCCCATCGCAAAAGAGCGGCCGGATGTACGCGGGAACGAAGCCCGGGTACGAGAAGGCCTCCTCGACGCCTGCCTTCCTCGCGCCTTCACGGAGGTTGTTCCCGTAGTCGAAAACGACGGCACCCCGCTTGGCGAATTCCAGCATCGCCCGCACCTGCACGGCCATGCTCTCGTAGGACCTGGCGACATAGGCCTGGGGATCTTTCCGGCGCAGCTCGGCGGTATCTGCCGCGGGCATGCCCGCCGGCACGTAGCCGTCAAGCGGATCGTGCGCCGAGGTCTGGTCAGTCACCACGTCAACTGCAAGACCCCGCAGAACCAGCTCGCTGTGCACCTCGGCGGCGTTGCCCAACAGCGCCACCGAGAGCGGGAGGCTTTTTTGCCGGGCATTTTCGACCAGACTAATAGCCTCGTCGAGGTCTGACGTGCTCTGATCGCAAAATCCCTGGTCCATGCGCCGCCGTATGCGAGCTTCGTCGACCTCCACCACGAGCGCCACGCCGCCGTTCATCGTCACCGAGAGCGGCTGAGCCCCGCCCATGCCGCCCAGCCCTGCCGTGAGCACGAGCCTTCCTGCCAGTGAACCGCCGAAATGCTGCCGGGCCAACTCCGCTAGGGTCTCGTACGTCCCCTGGATGATCCCCTGGGTGCCGATATAGATCCAGCTCCCGGCGGTCATCTGCCCGAACATGGTCAGCCCCATCGCCTCGAGCTTCCAGAACTCCTCCCACGTCGCCCAGGCCGGCACGAGCAGAGAGTTGGCGATCAGCACGCGGGGCGCAAACGAGTGGGTGCGAAGCACCCCCACAGGCTTGCCGGACTGCACGAGCAATGTCTCGTCGCCCTCAAGCCCGGTGAGCGAGCGGATGATCGCGTCGTAGCTCGCCCAGTTGCGCGCCGCCTTGCCGCTGCCGCCGTAGACGATCAGCTCGTCGGGTCGCTCAGCCACTTCGGGATCCAGGTTGTTCATCAGCATCCGCATGGCCGCCTCCTGCGGCCATGCCTTGCACGTGAGCCGGGTTCCGCGCGGCGCGCGGATCGCCCGCATGGCTATCCCCCCTTCGGAGGTATATTCGAGGCCGCCCGCCGCTCAGTACCGCGGTCCGGCGGTCCCAAGGCTCAGCCTGCCCCTATGCCGAAAACCGTCCCGCCCTGACCAGACCGGCGGCCGCCGCGATATCCGGGGCCAGTTCCCGGTCATGTCCAAGGCCCGGCACCAGTTCGCGGAGCGCCGCGTAGGCGGTCACCGTGCCGCGGCCCATGCCGGCCGGCGGAGAAGGCAGCCCGTCCTGCTCGGCCCGAAGCTCGACCGCCTGGGCGGCCGCCAGCAGCTCTATCGCCACGATAGTCCGTGTCTGGGCGACCACGCGGGCAAGCTTGCGCGCCGCGGCGGCACCCATGCTCACGTGGTCCTCCTGATTTGCAGAGGTCGGTATGGTGTCCACGCTCGCCGGAGACGCGAGCAGCTTGTTCTCCGAGGCCAGGGCGGCGGCCGTGTAGTGCGCGATCATGAGCCCCGACTCGAGGCCCCCGGACCGTGTCAGAAACGCGGGCAGCCCGGAGAGGTCCGGGTTGACCAGGCGTTCGATGCGGCGTTCGGAGATGTTGGATATGCCGCAAAGCGCGACCGCTGCAAGGTCAAGCGCGATGGCCACCGGATGCCCGTGGAAGTTGCCGCCGGACACGACCTCAGGGGACGCCGCCTGCCCCGGGTCTTGGCCCGCGGCAAAGACGAGCGGGTTGTCGGTGGCGGCGTTGAACTCGCGCCCCAGCACGTCGGCGACAAAACCGAGGGCATCGCGCACGGCGCCGTGCACCTGGGGTATGCAGCGCAGGCTATATGCGTCCTGCACGCGCGTACCGGCCCGGCCGGCCAGCCCGCTTCCTTCAAGCAGGGCCAGTATCCGCTGGGCGGTGGCTATCTGGCCCGGATGCCCGCGCGCCGCGTGAAGCCGGGGGTCCATCGCTTCGCGCAGGCCCGCCAGGGCCTCCATGGTCATCGCGGCGGCGACATCGGCCGCGTCAATCGTCGTCATGGCGTCCCAAAGAGCCAGAGCGCCCACGGCGGTCAGCACCTGCGTGCCGTTGATCAGGGCCAGACCCTCTTTGGCTTCGAGAACCTGCGGCTCGAGGCCGGCCTGGCGCAGGGCTTCACCCCCTGGCAGCCGGCGCCCGCCAACGACCGCCTCCCCTCTGCCGACCAGCACCAGCGAGATGTGGGCCAGCGGGGCGAGATCGCCGCTGGCGCCCAGCGACCCCTGAGACGGCACCACGGGGACTACGTCGCGGTTGAGGCACTCGACGATGAGCTGGACCAGCGCCGGCCGGACGCCCGAATACCCCTTTGCCAGAGCGTTGGCTCTGAGCAGCATCGCCGCGCGCACCTGGTCGGCCTCCAGCTCGGGGCCGACCCCGGCCGCGTGGCTCAGTATGAGGTTGAGCTGGAGCTTGCGCAACTGCGATGAGGGGATCGCGACCTCGCTCAGGCGCCCGAAGCCGGTGTTGATCCCGTAGACCGGGCGGCCGGTGCGAAGCGTTTCCACAACCACCCGCCGCGAGTCTTCCATGGCCCCGAAGGCGCGCGGATCTATGCTTACTGCCGCTCCGGCCCTGGCCACCCGTACGATTTGCGCCAACCTGAGGCTATGGCCGTCGATCGAGACGCCGCCATCCACCCCCAGGTCACCGCCACCCCCGCTCAATCCCCGGACCGCCTCGGCACAGGATTTCCGAGCGACCAGTAGGCGCCTCCCGCGTAAGCCAGCAGGCGGGCCTTCTGTGGGTCTATGGCGCCGGCGGGGGTAAGCGCGCCGGGATGGGCATGCGCGGCGACGACCTCGCCAAAGAAAACATCGTGCGAGCCAAGCTCCGTTCGTTTGATGACGCGGCACTCCAGATTGACGGGGCAGTCCGCGATCAGCGGCGCCCCCACCACGGCGCCGGGCAAAACATCGAGTCCAAGGGCCGCGAACTTGTCAACCTCGCGTCCGGAGCGCGTGCCGCAGAAATCGACCAGCGGAGCCTGGTCGACCGACGGCATGTTGACCACGAACTCGCCGGACTTGAGGATGAGGGCGTACGAATGGCGGCTGGGGCGCACACCGATGGCAACCACCGGGGGCTCCGAGCACATGGTGCCCACCCAGGCCAGAGAGATGATATTGGGCCGCCTGCCGTCGGCCCGGCAGGTTACCAGCACCGCCGGAACCGGGGAGAGCAGGGTGCCGGGATTGAGCCTCGCCTTTGGCTCGCGTTCAGGGGTCAAGCCAACCCACCTCCATCTCGACTTTTGAGTCCGGGCCCAGGCCGACCCACCGCGCTTCGGCTGCATCCGTCGATGCGCGCGGGCAGCCGGATACCCAATCGGCCAGGTACTGAAGCAACACAAAGTGAAACCGCACGCGCCCCTGGTCGCGCGTGATCAGATCCATCATACCAATCAGCCTCAGGGGGCGGACGACGAGGCCGGTTTCTCCCTTAACCTCGCGGACGAGGGCATCCTCGACGGTCTCGCCAATCTCCACGGCTCCGCCCGGCAGGCACCACAATCCCCGTCTGGGCTCGGCGGCGCGGTGCACCGGGAGCACCTCGGGATATGTCCGGCCGGGCCGGAGCACCAGCGCGGTGCAGGACGGTATGGGCCGGAGCGGGTATTCCCGAGGGCTCTTCCCGGCTCCCGGGTGTGACTGGGGCATGCGGTAACCTCCGGGCGCGGGCGGGCTTGCGGCCTGGCGCCGCGATTACTCTACCCTTGCGGTGGGCTTCGTTTCCACATCCCGAAATCCCTTGCTGACCGCTGACGGGCGAGGATGCGTGCCAGCCGCGCCAGATCCGCGGGGTTGTTGATCTCCGGGTTGTCGAGCACGGCTTCCAACAGGCCGGCGAGCACCCGCCCGACCTGCGGACCGGGCGGAAGGCCCGTCGCTTCCATGACCCCGTGACCGTCGATGCGCAGGTCGGAGAGCGAAAGCGCCTCATCGGCCCTTTCAAGGGCGGCGAGCCGCTCGAGGAGCCTCAGTATGCCGGCGGACGCCGCCCTGGGTTTGCCCGCGGCCAGGCGGTCGGCACGCCTCAGGCGCAGCAGGTCGGCGATGTTCTCCCGGCCGACGCGCGCCGCGACGCGCCGCACCGCGGCGTCCCCGCTTCCGGCGGGGAGGTCGTGCAGGTCCATGTGCACCCTGATGAGGTGCACGACCCTTCGTGTCGTATCCTGGTCGTAGCGCAGGCGCCGCATGATGTCCTCGGCCAGCTCCGCGGAGCGGCGTTCGTGGCCGTAGAAGTGCCTGCGCCCCAGCTCATCAACTGTGAGGGTCACCGGCTTGCCAGCGTCGTGGAGCAGCCCTGCCAGCCGCAGATGCAGGACCGGCTCGATATGCGCGCAGGTCAGCACGGAGTGCGTCCAGACATCATGGGGGTGGTATTCGTTTTGGACGAAACCGGCGCCGGCGGTCAGCTCGGGCAGCAGGACGTCGATTGCCCCCGCCGCGCGCAGGCGCTCCAGAGCCCAGCTGGCGTTGGGGCTCAGTAGGATACGGTCCAATTCCGCCCGCAGCCGTTCGGCGGCAACCCTGTCCAGGGCGCAGGCGCAGGCCCGGGCGGCGGCGGCGGTGCCGCTATCGAGGTCAAAGCCGAGCTCAGCCGCGAGCCGGAAGGCGCGCATCACGCGCAGGTGATCCTCCGCGAACCTGGCCGCCGGGTCGCCAACGGCTCGGATGCGCCGCAGTGCGAGGTCGTCGAGGCCGCCGAACGGGTCATGCAGGCGGCCGCCGGCGCCAAGGGCCATCGCGTTGATGGTGAAGTCCCGGCGCGCCAGGTCGTCGCGCAGCCCGGCATCAAAACTGACGCTGCTGGGATGGCGGCCGTCGAGGTAGGGCCCCTCGCGCCGGAAAGTTGTCACCTCGACGGCGCACCCCTGGTGCACAACCGTCACGGTTCCATGGGCGATGCCGGTGTCGAGGGTGCGTGGGAACAGGGCCCGGACGGCGTCCGGGAGGGCGGCGGATGCCAGGTCCCAATCGTGGACAGCCCGGCCCAGCAGCAGGTCCCGCACGGACCCGCCGACCAGGTAAGTTGGCTGCCCGGCGCAAGCCGAGAGGTGGCCGAGGATGTGCCGCACGGGGGCCGGCACCAGGCGCGGCCAGCCAAGACGCAGGCGCAGCAGCCGGAGCAGGAGTGCGGTGCGGCGCAGGTGCGCCCCCGCCTGGTTGAGGCTACTGGCCTTTGATGGCCGCCAGTTCGTCGAGGACCGCCTCAAGCTCATCCCCTTCCAGGGTCTCGCGCTCAAGGAGGGCATCCGCAAGGCGGTTAAGGGCGGTCAAGTTGTCGCGCAGGATCTGCTGCGCACGCGTGTAGGCGCTTGCGGCCAGCTCCCGCACCTCGCGGTCGATCGCCGCGCCGACTTCCTCGGAGTAGTTGCGTTCGCGGGCCATGTCGCGGCCAAGAAACGGCGATTCGTTGGGGTTGCCAAATGTCAGCGGCCCAAGCTCGCGCGACATGCCAAACTCGGTTACCATCTTACGGATCAGTTTGCTGGCCTTTTCAAGGTCGTCATGGGCGCCGGTGCTGACCTCGTCGAGCACCATCTCTTCGGCCGCCCGGCCGGCGAGGGTCACTACCACGCGGTCGAGCAGCTCATCGCGCGTCACAAGATACCGGTCCTCGAGCGGCAGTTGCAGGGTATAGCCGAGGGCTGCGCCGCGCGGGATTATCGACACCTTGTGAACCGGGTCGGCGCCAGGCAGGAGGCGGCCGACCAGCGCGTGCGCCGCCTCGTGGATCGCGACGATCCGCTTTTCCCGTTCGTTGATCAGCTTGCTCTTGCGCTCCGGCCCAGCGAGGACGCGGTCGATCGCCTCTTCCATTTCGTGAAGCGAGATGCGCTTCTTGCGGGCGCGCGCCGCGAGCAGGGCGGCCTCGTTGACCACGTTCTCAAGGTCCGCGGGCGTAAAGCCGGGGGTCCGCCGGGCGACAACGTCGAGCTCCGTTCCCTCGGCCAGCGGCTTGCCGCGGGCGTGGACCTTAAGAATCTCGAGCCGCCCCCTGAGATCGGGCTTGTCGATCACTATCTGCCGGTCGAACCGCCCGGGGCGCAGCAACGCGGGGTCAAGAACATCAGGCCGGTTGGTCGCCGCAATCACGATGACGCCTTCATTGGGCCCGAAGCCGTCCATTTCAACGAGAAGCTGATTCAGTGTCTGCTCGCGCTCATCGTGCCCGCCGCCGTACCCCGCGCCGCGCTGCCGGCCGACCGCATCGATCTCATCGATGAAGACAATGCAGGGAGCCACCTTTTTGGCTTCATTGAAAAGGTCGCGGACGCGTGACGCGCCCACACCAACGAACATCTCAACAAAATCGGAGCCGCTGATCGTATAGAAAGGAACGCCGGCCTCGCCGGCGACGGCGCGCGCCACCCAGGTCTTGCCGGTGCCCGGCACACCCATCAGCAGCACACCCTTTGGAATCCGCGCGCCAAGCTCGATGTACCGGTGTGCGTTTTTGAGGAAATCAACGATCTCCGCCAATTCCTCTTTTACCTCATCGGCCCCCGCCACATCGGCGAAGGTGACCCGGCGTTTCTGGTCGGTGTGGAGCTTGGCCCGGCTGCGCCCGAATTGCAGCACACGGCTGCCGCCGCCCTGGGTCTGCTGCATGATGAAAAAGAACGCGCCGACGACCAGCAGCACGGGAAGAACAGTGGATAGCAGCGCCGTCCAGAACGGGGGCTGCGGCGGCATCGCGACCTCGATGACCACGCCGCGCTCGCGCAGCATGGCGTAAATCGCCGGGTCATCGGGGATGACCGTGGTGAACTCGGAACCGTCCTTGAGCGTGCCCTGAACCGTCTGCTCAACAATCTTGACCCTGGTCACCTCGCCCGCCGCCACGCGGTTGAGGAACGTCGAGTAGTCGATGGTCTTGGAGGCCTCGAACTGGGTGGAGAAGTACTGGGCCAACATGACTGAAACGAAAAACAGCAGGGCGATGAACGCCAGGCTGCGAAGGTTGCGCCTCAAGACCGGGCCTCCCCGCGTTGACAATCAGCCACATATGGCCGATAGCCTCGAAGTTCGGTGTAACCATAGCAGTTTACCACGATTCGCCCTTGTCCGCCACGACGCAAAGCCCTGCGAGGCGGCCCTCGATCACCAGCAGCCGGCGTGTCGCGTCGCTGACACGAGCCCACTCGGCGGCCCGCAACGGCAACACGGCCGCGATCGCCCCCGACCCGTCAACGAGCAGCGGGAGCCGGTCGCGATCGGCTCGAGGCACCTTGGCGTCCGTCAGGAAATCCTGGAGTTTGCGTTCCCCGGGGGCTCCAAGCGGGCGGAAACGGTCGCCGGGGGCACGTGGACGGACCGTGAGCGGCTCCTTGAGCTTGTCCCAGTCAAGGACCGCCCGAAACCGGCACCCGGCTTTGCCGGGCTCAACGGACCAACGCCGGCCATCGCCCCGGTCTTGTGCCCGCGCTTCCCGAAGCTCGAAAGAGAGAGCCCACCCCCGCTCCGCGACGGTGACCGGGCCCGGCACCTGCACCGGGACCGCGGCGTCGCGGGCCTGCAGCGGGCGGACGAACACGCCGGCTTTAGTCTGCCGCGCGCGCGCCGATGGGGAGGCGCCACCGGCCTGGCGAGCCTGCCTTAAGAAAACCAGCTGGTGGTATTCGCGCCACGCCGTGCATGAACCCGGAAGGTCGATCCGCGATCCCGTTCGCGCCACAAGGAGGCCAAGCACATCCTCGACGTTGGCGAAAGACAGCGGCAGGGCGCCGCCCCCATAAAGCTCGGCCGCGGCCGCGCGGACAATCCGCCGTTGCAGGGCCTGCGGCACCCCGTTAAGCAGCCGCAGGTCGAGTGCCACCCTGCCTTCTGAGCGATGGGCGGCACGGCGCAGGAGCCCGGCCGCAAGAGCGCCGAGCAGTTCCTCGTCGGCACGGAGGATCTCGGCCTGCCGGGCGAGCGTCTCCACGATGCCGGGGTTAAACTCGCTCGCCAGCAGGGGCAAGAGCCGCTGGCGAACGCGATTGCGCGCGTATGCGAGGTCACAGTTTGTTTCGTCGATGCGATAGCTTTGGCCAAGCCCACGGAGGTACGCGACCACGTCGTCGCGGCGGGCCTCGATGAGCGGGCGCACCAGATTGCCGGCGGCCGGGCGCATCGCGGCCAGCCCTCCCATGCCGCTGCCGCGAACCATGGCCAGGAGGACGGTTTCGGCCTGATCGTCAAGCGTATGGCCCAGCGCGATCTTGTCGTAGCCGTGCTCGACGGCTGCCGCCCGAAGAAAAGCGTAGCGAGCCTCGCGGGCGGCGTCCTCAAGAGACCGCCCCCCGGCCCGTGCCAGGGACGGGACGTCGGCGTCGCCTCGATGGAACGGGAGGCCGGCCTGGCTGGCCAGCCCGGCCACGAAGACCGCGTCCGCCGCCCCGGCCTGGCCGCGGATCCCGTGATCAAGATGCGCCACCGCGAGATCAAGCCCCATTTCAGGAGCAAGCTCGCGGAGCACCTCAAAAAGGGCGACCGAATCGGCGCCCCCGGACACGGCAATAAGCACCTTGTCTCCGGGGCTCACCATGCGCCAGCGGCGGCAGGTATGCCTAACGATGGCTGGGAGCGGCGGCATGGCCTCACTCCAGGCATGCAGCTTGCGTGGTCTCGGGGCTAGTCTACCCTGCCGCTCCTCGGCGACGCAAGCTGGCCACCAGCACGGTCATGTCGTCATCCGGTCCGCGCGGCTGCCTTGCCGACGCCTCGCTTAGCAGCGCGTCGGCAAGTTCCTGGGGTGAGAGCGTGCCGCCCGTCCGGGCCACCGTCCGCGCCAGCCAGTCCTCACGCCTGGAAACGGCCGAGCGGCCCCCGAACACGCCGTCGCTGATCATTACCAGCGAATCGCCCTGGCGGAGTTGCTGCGTGATCCGGGAGATAGGAACATCGTCCACGATTCCAAGCGGCAGGCCCTTGGCCGCCAGCACCTGCACCTGGCCGTCGCGCAGCAGGTAGCTCGGGCAGGCGCCGATCTTGACCATATCCAGATGCCCGTCGTGCAGGTCGGCCAGGGCCAGGTCGATGGTCGTGAAAGCCTCCTGTGACGAGCGCAGGTAGAGCACCGAGTTGATGGTATCCATCGTCGCCTCAAGCGAGAACCCCGCATCGAGCATTGCCTCGACCAGCCGCACCGCCGTGATACTCTCACGCGCGGCGGCCGTGCCGCTGCCCATCCCGTCACACAGCAGCAGCAAGTAGTGCTGGCCGTTTACCGGCCGGTGGGCGGAACTGTCGCCCGACACCAGTTCCCGTCCGCGGCGCGCGCGGCCAACAACCACCTCCAATCGCGGTTCGGTTGTGAGCATGAAGTAGCAGCCGCCGCCGGGCAACTCGCACTGCTTGCCGCAGACGGCCAACTGCCTGCCGACGACGGTCGAGGCCGCCGCGGCAGCGTGCTCGGTACACCAGGACGCCCCGCAGGGCTGGGCATGGACGTGCACCTCGAAACCGCGCGGGGCCGGAGTAAGGAGCGCCTGCCGGACCCCTAGGCCGGCCCGTGTCAGGACCTCCTCAATTTCCTGGGCCCGCAACAATCCAGCGGGGATGTCCCCTAAGGTCATGCGCTGGGCCAGGTCGGCCGTGATTCCGGCTACCCCCGTCAGTTGTTTAGCGAGCAGTCGGCGAACCTCGACCGCCGGGGCGCGCGCGACCACCGGATCGCCGGCCTGACCAGCGGTCCGCCGCACCGCCGCCAGCAGTTCGGAACCGCGGCGGCACCATGGCACGAAGGCCTCCGCCGGCGTTCCCGCGGCCCCTGTACCCCGTTCGATCCGGTTGATGAGCGACGTCAGCCTGCGGGCGGTGTGCTCGGGCTTGTCGTCCCAGCAACCAGGCCAGTGATCGCAGCCTGCGCAACAATGCTCAATTACCTCCTTTACCCGCCCGTCCCCGCCCGCGGCGAGATGCGCCGCACGAGGGCGGGCCGGAGGCGGAAAGCCGGACTTGGGCCGGGCCGCCGGGTCTGTCGCGGCCCTCGGCAGGCCGCCCGGATCAAGGCCGAGCGGCGGCTCGAACGCGCAGGCGATCTCCTTGAACACGTCCGCCAGCACCGAGAGGCGGCTGGCCGCAAGAAGCCACAACGCCGCCGATACCTGCGCGCCCTGATCCGCCGCGTCGGGGCCGCGGCAGACGAGCCTGGCGCGGCCCACGACCCTCGACGGCAGCAGAGCGAGAACGGCGGCGGCCAGAGCCGTGTGCCACAGCGAGGTCCCCACGAATCCGGCGTCCGGCACGGCGCCGGCCAGACACAGCTGGCCGAGCGAAAAGCCGATGGCCGCCCCGATTGTTCCCAGGTCGCCGGCGATTCCGGCCATCAGCCCGGCAACAGCCCACACGCCGATTTGAACGGGCGACCCCTGGCCGCTGAAGGTGGTCGCCAGCCCTACCGCCACACCGGTCAGCGCCCCGACCGCCCCGCCGCCCGCACGGGCGAGAAACATCGTCACCAGTGCGCCCGCCACCGCCGCCAGCTCGATGCCGAGCGGGTTTACGCCCCGGAGCCCGGTCAGGGCCGCGCCGAGCATCACGATGAGAGCCAGCGTGCTCTCGCCGGCCAGCTGGGTCAGCTGGCGTCCGCGCACGAGCTGGCCAAGGCTTGCATGCGCCATTGCCGTCACGACCGCGGCTGTAAGCATCTCGACGGCTGCGAACCAGAGCTCCGCCAGCCCCATACCGCCAAACAGCGCGAGCGGCAGGTGCGAGAGCCCAACGGAGGCAGCCGCGAACCCGGCCGCCGGGAGTGCCGGCTTCCAGCGCCGGTTCCCCCTATGCCAGCCGCTCCAGCGCACCGAAGCGCCGATGGCGAGCATGGTCAGACCCAGCCGCGCGGAAGTCCACATATCACCCGTGCTGAGACAGCCGGCGAGGAGCCCGAGGGCGATGCCGGAGGCGAGGCGCGGCCGTCCGTGGCGCAGCGCGCTGTAGTAGGCCCCGGCGAAGGGCACGGTCAAGCCAAGCACGCTGGACCGGCCGATGAGGACGGCGGAAACCGCGAGCGCAGCCCTGCCCCAGATCGCCGTCACGTGATATCCCCCCGGCTCCGAGCGCGCAACCGCCTCGGGTAACTGCAATTCTACGGCCCGCAAGACCAGGGAGTTGTCGGAAGGGGGGGGCCTGTCCTGGGGACCCTAGACAAGCCCTGACAGACGCCGCCAGGTTTTTGCCTCCGGCAGTGTGAAGCGGGGCGGGAGAGATGCGAAGTCTGTCGCTGCCAGGTGAAACCCCGTATGACGGCGTAGGTTGTCCCCGATGCCGGGCCAACCGGGTTAAGCGGGGGCCCGCCCGTCAGCCTGGTGTTGGAGGTCTTCACATGGCCCAACGAGCGATCCGCGAATACGACGCAAAGACCCTGCTTGCCAGGCACTGGCCCGACTTTGTCGGCGGCCCTTTGCGCTACCCCGGCCGTGTTGTCCAAGTAGGCCCCGATACGCCGCTTGACGGGCTGGCGGAGAAAGCGCCGTGGCTCGCAGGCGAGCGTCTGGCGGTCAAGCCTGACGTCCTCGCCGGACGCCGCGGCAAGCACGGCCTGGTACTGCTCGACGCCGGCTGGGAAGACGCGCGGGCCTGGCTTTTGCGCATGCGAGGGACAACAGCCGTCGTGGGCGGGGTGTCCGGCGAGCTGACGCATTTCGTGGTCGAGCCGTTTATCGGGACCGAACGGCAGTACTACCTGGCCATACGGACGGAACGGGACCGCGACGACGTGCTTTTCAGCCCCGCCGGCGGCATCGACATCGAGGAGCACTTGGACCAGGTCCGGACGATCAGTGTTCCGGTATGGCCGCCGCGCGACGCTCCCGACTTCGGACCGCTGTTCGACGGCCAGCCCGAGGTTCCGGCACAACTCCACGCGAGCCTCGCTGGTTTCTGCGCAGGGATCTACCGGTACTTCCGGGCCCTTGGTTTCGCCTTTATGGAGCTAAACCCGTTCACCGTCCACGGCGGCGAGCTGTGGCCGCTTGACCTCAAGGCGCGCCTGGACGATTCGGCCCGCTTCGAATGCGGTACGCTCTGGGGGGACGTGGATTTCCCCGCGCCGTTCGGACGCCGGCTCACCCCGGAAGAACGCGCGGTCACGCGGCTTGACGAGCGGTCCGGGGCTTCGCTCAAGCTCACGGTGCTCAACCCGGCGGGACGGATTTGGACCATGGTGGCGGGCGGCGGGGCGAGCGTCGTGTACACGGATACCATCGCCGACCTCGGGCGGGCCGGCGACCTCGGCAACTACGGGGAGTACAGCGGCAACCCCTCCTCTGATGAAACCTATGAGTACACCCGCATCGTCCTCGACCTGCTTACCCGCGGCTCCGGGGCGGACGGCCCGGGCGGCGACGGCAAATGCCTGATCATCGGGGGCGGAATCGCCAACTTCACCGACGTGGCGGCCACCTTTGCGGGGATCATCCGGGCGCTGCGCGAGTTCGCGCCAAGGTTGCGGTCATCGGGGGTGCGGGTGCTGGTGCGGCGGGGCGGGCCCAACTACCGTGAGGGGCTTCGCCTGATGCGCGAGCTCGGTGGAGAGCTTGGCATATCGATCGACGTGTACGGGCCCGACACGCATATGACGCGCGTGATCGGGCTGGCGCTCGGCGGCGCCGCAAACGGAGGCGCCTGAGATGGCAGATACCGGCTTTGCTCCGAGCTGGCTTCTTTTCGACCGGTCGACCCGGGCGATCATCTATGGCTATCAGGCTCAGGCAGTCCAGGGGATGCTCGATTTCGACTATGTCTGCCGGCGTGACCGGCCCAGCGTGGCCTGCATCGTAAACCCCACCCGGGGGGGCACGCATCTGGCGTTTTGGGGCAGCCGCCCTCTGCCGGTGCCGATGTACCAGAGCCTTGCGGAGGCCGTTGCCAGGCACCCCGAGGCCAGCGTGCTGGTCAACTTCGCGTCCGCCCGCTCCGCCTATGGGGTGACGGCGGAGGCCCTGGCCCATCCTTGCTTCCGGGTGGTCGCGGTCATTGCCGAAGGGGTGCCCGAACGCCGCAGCAGGGAGCTCATCGCGATGGCGCGCGAGCGCGGCACCACGCTGATCGGGCCCGCGACCGTCGGGGGAATAAAGGCCGGGGCGTTCAAGATCGGCAACGCGGGAGGGACTCTCGAGAACATCGTGGAGTCCAGACTATGCCGCCCGGGGCACGTGGCGTATGTGTCGCGGTCGGGCGGGCTTTCAAACGAGCTAAACAACATCATCGCCCGCAACACGGACGGTGTGTACGAGGGGATCGCGCTGGGCGGCGACCGCCACGCCGGCTCGACATACATCGATCACATCCTGCGGTACGAGCGGGATCCGGAGGTGGCGATGATCGTCCTGCTCGGCGAAATCGGCGGCACTGACGAATACGAGGTGGCGGATGCTCTGCGGGCCGGACGGATCACCAAGCCGCTGGTGGCGTGGTGCATAGGGACGAGCGCGGGGCTGTTTTCGGCAGGGGTCCAGTTCGGGCACGCCGGCGCCCGCGCCGACGCCCAGCGCGAAACGGCCCGGGCAAAGAACGAGGCCTTGCGGGCGGCAGGAGCCGTTGTTCCGGCAAGTTTCGAGGATTTCGACCGGAGCATAGCGGAGACGTACTGCCGGCTTGTCGCGGCGGGCAAATTCGCGCCCGCTGCGGACGTACAGCCGCCGCCGATTCCGATGGATTTTGGGGCTGCCGTACGGGCAGGTGTGGTCAGACGGGCGCCTGCGTTCGTGTCCAGCATCGCGGATGACCGCGGCGAGGAACTCGCGTATGCGGGGCTGCCGATCAGCGAGGTCATCGAACGTGGCCTCGGCGTGGGCGGGGTGATCGGCCTGCTTTGGTTTAAGCGGGAGCTGCCGGCGTGGGCGTGCAGATTCATTGAACTCGTCCTGCAGGTGGCGGCCGACCACGGGCCCGCGGTGTCGGGGGCGCACAATACCATCGTCGCGGCCAGGGCGGGCAAGGATATCGTGTCGTCGGTCGCGAGCGGCCTGCTTACGGTGGGGCCCCGGTTTGGCGGAGCGATTGAGGGTGCGGCGAGCGTTTTCCGGCGGGCGGTCAAGGATGGTCAGCCCGCCGGTGAGCTGGTCGCCGCGATGCGGGCCAAAGGCGAGCCCATCCCGGGAATCGGTCACCTCGCGAAGAGCGTGACCAACCCTGACCGGCGCGTCGAGTTGCTCAAGAGCTTTTCCGCACAGCACTTCCCGGCTACGCCTCACCTCGAATACGCCCTGGCTGTCGAGAGGCTGACCACCGCCAAGCGGGACAACCTGATCCTGAACGTCGACGGCTGTATCGGGGCGCTGTTTCTGGACCTCCTTCAGTCGAGCGGGCTGTTCTGCGCCGCGGAAATCGATGAGGTAGCCGACGGCGGGATGCTCAACGGGCTTTTCCTGCTGTCGCGGACCATCGGGCTGATCGGGCACTTCATGGACCAGCGCCGGCTCAGGGCGCCGCTCTACCGCCATCCGTGGGACGACATAGCGTATCTCGCGCCTGACCGGCACGAGCCCTGAGGCAGTCAGCCAGGCTTGAGGCAGACCAAAGCGAGGAGGGAGCTCACGTGAGTGCTGATACGGGGTCCGGCGGGTCCAAGGTTGGCGAACGGCTTTCGGAACGGCCCGCCGCAGAGGTGGTGCAGTACCTGTACGCGCCAAGGATGGCCGAGGAACGGGACAGCAGCTTCTGGCACATGACGGCCACAAACCGGGCGCACGTGGTGATGCTGGCTCAGGAGGGAATCGTGACACCGCAGGCCGCGGCCGCGATCCTGGACGCGCTGGACGACATCGCGGCGCAAGGCCCGGCTGGGCTCGAGCTCGACCCGGAGCGAGAGGACCTGTACTTTAACTACGAGCACGCGGTATCAGGGCGAGTTGGTCCCGACACCGGCGGGCGGATGCACACGGGGCGAAGCCGTAACGACCTCGGGGCGACGCTGACGCGCCTCCGCTGCCGCGACGTTTTGCTGGGGCTGATGGATGCCGCCGTGGAGCTGCGGGAGGCCCTGCTCGCCCGCGCCGGGGAGCACCTGGAGACGGTCATGCCGGGGTACACCCACCTGCAACCGGCCCAGCCGATAACACTCGGCCACTACCTCACCGCCGTGGAGGAGGCCCTTGGCCGCGACACCGAACGGCTCGCCGCGGCCCTGCGGCACGCCGACCTGTGCCCCCTCGGCGCCGCCGCCCTGGCCGGAACGGGGTTTCCCATCAACCGTGATACCACCGCGGAGCTGCTCGGCTTCAGCGCGGTGCTCCCCAACACGCTTGACTGTGTCGCCAGCCGGGATTACCTGCTCGAGGCGCTTGCCGCCGCCGCGATCATGGGCGTCACGCTCAGCCGGTTCGCTCAGGATCTGTACGTGTGGTACAGCGCGGAGTTCGGGGCGGTGGACTTCCCTGACCGGGCGGCGGGAACGAGCAGCATCATGCCGCAGAAAAAGAACCCCATCCTCCTTGAGCACATCAAGGGCCGCACCGCTCACGCCCCGGGCGCGTTTGTCTCAGCCATTGCCGGAATCCGCAACACCAACTTCACCAACGTCATCGACGCCAACCGCGAGGCGCTCCGCCCCGCCTGGGGTGCGCTCGAGGAGCTTCGCGTGAGCCTGGCGCTGAGCGTCCTCGTCGTCCGCACGCTGATCGTGCGGGACGCGCTGCTGCTGGACCGGTGCCGCACGAACTTCAGCACTGTCACCGAACTCGCGGACACCCTCGTCCGGTTGTGGGGCATCTCCTTCCGTCAAGCCCACGAGGTGGTCGGGGGCGTCGTCCGCCGCGTTATGGCTGGCGGCGGGACGGCTGCCGCGATAGACGCGGATCTGGTCAGGGAGGTTTCGGCGGAAATACTGGGGATGCGGTACGACCTGGACAACGCCGCAGTCGCGCTGGCCCTGGACCCCGTGAACAACGTGCGGGCACGCGGGCACTACGGGGGCCCGGCGCCGGACCAGGTCTCGCGGATGGTCACCGAGGGGCGCGCCCGGTTGGACGAGACGCGATCCCTGCTCGATGGGGTGCGCCGGCGCATGGCCGGTGCGGAGGGGGCGCTGGCGGTCGCAGCTGCACGGATCAGGGCTGCTGACTAGCCCGGTACCGGCATGCGGCAGGCTGTATGCGATGCCGCCACTGCCTGCTACCTGCCCGCCGGGGCCTCCTGGCTGTCCGGTGAGAGGCGCTCGGGCGGCTGATGTGGTGCCGGCCCTTGCGCCGCCAGGCGGGCGATGCTGGCGGCGTGGTCGCCTATGCGTTCGAAGTGGCTTGCGATATCGAGGAAGATGATGCCCGCCGCCGGCAGGCACGCCCCCTCGGTGAGGCGCCGGATATGGGTCCGCCTCAGCTCCTGCTCCATACGGTCGAGATCGTCCTCTAGGCCGGCCACGCGGGCGGAAGGGTCGTCAACTCCGGTTCCCAGGGCCTGGGTCGCGCCGGCAAGGGCGCGCTCGACGATCGAGTACATGACCTTGAGCTCTTCGGTGGCTTCCGCGGAGAAAACCACCTGGTCCTCGACCTTTCGCGAAACCATCTGGGCCAGGCTCTCGGCGTGGTCGCCGACACGCTCGATGTCCTTAGTCGCCATCAGCAAGTTGGCCACGGTGCGCGACTGCTCTTCATCCAGTTCGCGCGCTGAAAGAGTAGCGAGGTACTCCGTGATCGCCCGCTCAAGGTCGTTGATGACCTGTTCGCTGGCGAGCATCGTCCGGTACACGCCCTGATCGTCCGCCAGAAGCCCCTCAAAAACGGCTTTGATGTTATCGTGCACATACTCAGCCATTCGATGGGTCTCCCGCCGGGCCTGGCTCAGGGCCATCGCGGGAGTGCTGAGGAAGCGCCGGTCGAGGTAGCGCGGACCCGCCTGAAAGAATTCGGCCGTGCCCGGAACGATAAGGACGGCGGCGCGCACCAGATAGGCCGCCAGCGGGATCATGACCACGCTCACGCCGATGTTGAACAGGGTGTGGGCGTTGGCGACCTGCCGGGGCACGTCGGCGCCGATGGACATCACCGCGCGGGCAATGAGGCCTATGAAAGGCAGAGCCAGCAGTACCCCGAATACGTTGAAAAGCAGGTGCACGACGGCGGCCCTACGCGCCATCAGCGACGTGCCGATCGACGCAAGCAGGGCGGTGGCACAGGTGCCGATATTGGCGCCAAGGACGAGCGGTATCGCCGCCCCCAGGCTGAGCGCCCCTTCGCCGGCAAGCGCGATCATGAGGCCGGTCGTCGCGCTGGAGCTCTGAACGATAGCCGTCAAGACGCAGCCGACGGCGACGCCGAGCAGCGGATAGGTGGCAAAGGCCTTGATCGCCGTGACGACCGCGGGCAGCTTGGCCATCGGACCGAGGTACTGGGACATGATTTTCATGCCCAGGAAGAGAAAGCCCAGCCCCAGGATGATGTCCCCGGAGCGCTTGGTCCCGCGCCGCCTGCCGAAGAAGCTCATCGCGAACCCGATGCCCACCGCCGGCAATGCGTAGTCAGTGAGCTTAAATGCCACGATTTGCGCGGTGATTGTCGTGCCGACGTTGGCGCCGAAGATGACCCCCGCCGCCTGGATCAGGGTCATTAGGCCGGCATTGACCAGACCAACCACCATGACGGTCGTCGCGCTGGAGCTCTGGATCACCGACGTGACAAGGGCACCGACCACGAACCCCCTGAAAACCGTGCCCGTGAGGCGTTCCAGCAGCTCGCGGAATCTAGCCCCGGCTGCCCGCTGCAACGCGTCGCTCAGATACTGCATCCCGTAGAGAAAAAGCCCCAGCCCGCCCACAACTCCAAACAGTGCCAGTGCCAGTTGGATCACCCGCTGTTCTGGGCCGTGTCCTGAACGATCAGAGGCCCGGTCGTCCTCGTCCGATCGGCGTACGCATTGTTGCCCGACTTGGGATTTGGACGCCACAGACCTAGAATCCTTGTCGGAAAAATCTGTCTAGCGGCCAGTTTGAACTGCGACGGATACTGGCGGCCAGCGCGGGTCGCTCACGCCGCTAGCGCGCGCGGTAGACCACCAGCCGGCCCGGCTCAATGTCGTGGACCAGGCGCTCGCCGGAAGACACGTGCTTTTCGAGCTGCAGCATGTAGTTTATGCCTTTCATCGCGTCGTCCAGCTCAAGCACCTGCAGCGGTGGCTCCAGCAGCGGCCGGGGCAGAAAAACCACGCACTTGCTGCGCGCCCGGGTGACCGCCACGTTCAGGCGGTTGAGATTGTAGATAAACTCGCCCTCCTGCATGGCCTGCTCGGAGTCCGACAGACCGTAGCTCACGATCACCGACTCGCACTCCTGTCCCTGCATCTTGTCGACGGTGTCGACAAAGAAGGGCGGCCTCAGCCCAAGGTCCGCAAGCGCCCGTCTGATCGCGCGAATCTGCACGTGGTGGGGCGAGACGATGAACAGCCCATCCCGCCAGAACCTCCTGTCGTTCCCGGCGTCCGGGTCCAGGGGGCCTCCGCCGTCGAGGCAGAGCCTGGCCCGCAGGGAGCGGGCGACGGCTGCCACGAGGCCTGCCTCGACCCTGTTCTCAGCCCCGGCCTGTACGCCCTCCAGCACACACAGGACCCACGGGTAGGCAGGGTCCAGGACCTCCTCCAACCAGCGTTCGCCGCCCCGCGCCGCCGGCGCCAGCCTCAGCCTGCGTGCGGCGACGGCCTCACTTACGCTGCGGTAGCCCGGCCCGTACAGAGCAGATGCCGGAAACCGACATAGTGAGTCATTCATGCGGAAGTTCTCGAGCAACTGGACGGTAATGAGGTCCTTTCCGCGGTCAGGCTCGCGCAGCACCTCGAAGACCGACCGATGCAGCGGCGGCTGGCCGGACTCGGGCGGCGGGTAGACCCCCTTGATGATCGGCGGCAGCTGCAGGTCGTCTCCCGCCACGACCAGACGGCCGCCGGGTGCCAGCCGGGATATCGCCAGCAGCGATTCGGGGACGCGGACCTGCGCCCCCTCGTCAAAGACCACCACGTCAAAAGGGGCCTCGCCGGGCATGCGCTCGAACATCCTCAACATGGCGAAAGTGGTGCCGCCCACGACGCAGCAGGGGTTCCTCGACAGGAAGTAGCAGCCGTCCTTGGGCGGCACAGATTCGAGACCTGCCCCTTGGGCCGCGGCGGTCTGTATCGGACCGAGTTTGATGAGCGGCGGGCGGGCCCAATGAGCGTTTTGGAGATCGGCGATCTTGCGCAGGCAGTTCTCGATGGCCGCATGCGTGTTGGCCGTGACGAGGACCCGCATATCCTGACCAAGCTGCCGGGCCGCGCCGAGCAAAAGGTGCACCGCCTGGGCGAGGAAGTATGTCTTTCCGGTCCCCGGCGGCCCCCAGACAAGGGTGAGGCTGTGCTGCAAGGCATGATCAAAGGCCCGCTCCTGGCCGGGCGTGAACATGCCGCTCGCCGGACACAACAGCCGCGCCGCCGCGGCTGTGTCCGGCCGGCCCGGCGGCCGCGTCCCGCCGCCGACCGGGTCCGCAAGCAGCGCGACCGCGGCAGGAGCAGCGTGTGCGTCGACCTCGGCCAGCCGGGCCGCGGTCCTGCCGCTGTTTGCATCGACGAAACTGCGGTGCAGCAGGTATCGGCGGCCCGCGAGCACGGCCGGGGAGTCGCGTCCAACGGTAAGGGCCAGCTTGAGCTCAATCCGCCCGTCCGGCCCGGTCCGCTTGCCCTCCAGCGCCGCGTACACGACCGCATGGCCCTTGGGCACGTAGGTCCAGTATGGGTAGCGCTGGTCAGGAAAGGCAAGCTGAGCCTGTTCGCCCTCCCACGAGTCCTCCGTAAGCAGCCAGCGCCCGTAGGAATCGGGTTCGAACTCCACTGCGCCGTCGTGCGGCTCCGCCTCAAACCAGTTCGCTTCGGAAGCGGCCCGGAGGCGCAGGCACTGCCCACTGAGCTCGCGCCCGGCGCGCGGCAGCGCTCGGCCAGCCCGCACTTCAAGGTATGAGAGCATGCTCTCGTACCTGGCGATGAAGGCTGCCCGGGACAGCAGCGGGTGCCGGAACGCCCGGACGGCCGGCAGCTTGAACTTCGGGGGCCAGGCGAAGAGCAGCGGCCTGCCTGCCGCGGGCTCGGTCGCCGCCGCCCGGATTCCGTCCACGACACTTGATGCGGCCCACAGCCGCATCCTGAGACGCACCGCGACGCGTTCGAGGTTTGCTCCCGACCCCTTGTGCCAGGCGGCAAAGATGGCATCGGACCTCAGCGCATTGGATAGCCGGAAGTCGAAGTAGTCGGAGCGCCGGTAGTCAAACGGCTCCCGGTCGCCGGCGGGCGGCAGGCACCGGACGACGTCGGCCAGGTGATACGACACGGGAAGCGGCAGGGCAAAAAGCGCCCGGATAACGCCGGAGAGCACGATGAGCGGAAAATCGGTTTCCTCCGCGGGATGCTCCTGGGCGATGACCAGGCACTCGCTATGGAAATGGAACAACAGCCCGAGCGCCTTCTCGGCCACGGCCGGGTCCCGCAGGCCCGCCTGAAGCAGCTCGATAAGCAGCTCACGCTCGTAGGAGTCGAAAACATAGGCCTGCAGGCTCTTCTGCCCGGTCCATCCCCGGCCCTGGTTGAAGTCATGGACAGCCCTCAGCGTCAGATACAGCTCCTCGATGAACTCCCGCTGGACGCGCCCGCAGTCGTCTTGAGAGGCCGCCACGAACTGCGTCTCGTGCCGGCTGCTGGAGAACACTTCGGCGCCCCCGGTCCGGAGCAGCGCCGCGGCATAAGTGACGCCGCTCACGGGTTCGCGCTGCGCGGTAAGAAGGAGCCGGATGTTTTCGCCCTTCGGCATCGCCACCGACGCGGCGCCGTACCGGCGGACCTCGCCGCTCGTCAGGCTCCGCAGGCCCTCCTCCAGCCGGTCTTTTCTGCCGGCGAGCGATGCGCTGCCGGCGAGAACCGCCGGGGCGTCGGGACGGGACAGGAAGCTGGCCATCTCGGCGAGCGTGTTGACTCCCGCCGCCGTGCGAAGGTGATTGCGGCCCGGGGTCGTCAGATATGACATGAGGGATACGGACCGCGAGCGCCCGGCCTCCGCTCCACAGTGCTCGAAGTACTCGCACCACTCGCACCGGTAGCTGAAATGCCACGGCACGTCGCCGGCAGGCACGCCAAGCACGCCCGGGAGGTCCTCCCGAAGAAGCTTGGCCAGGTGCGGGAGCACGGTGCGGAGGTCAAACATCTCCGGCGCGTCGCGGCCGAACAACCAGACCCCCCCGGCGTCGCGGTCAACCGTCCGGTCGAGCCCGCTTGCGGCCATCGCGTGGCTGAGGATCATCGCGTAGAAACCAACCTGCACACGATGCGACGTCTTGAGTGACGTGGAAGCCTTGAGGTCCAGGACGCGCAACGATGCGGTGTCATCCGGACCGGGCGCGTTGAGCTGCACGAGATCCGGCCGGCAGGGCATCAGCTGAACGGCCGCGGGATCAAGACCAAACTCCGCGTACAGGGTTGGAGGGGCGATAAGCGTCCCCTGGTACAGGAACTGACCCGGCTCGAGCGAGCCCAGCCGGCCGAGAGTCGCCGCTGCGGAGAAGACACGGTCGCGAAGGGGCACGGTGTCGTCCGCGCTGTTCACCAGCACCCGCCCACGAATAATGCTCTCAACAACCCGGGCCTCCCACACGTAGCCCCCGTCGAGAATCGCCTGGGTCACCGGACTGCTGTCGTACGGAGGATTCGGGATGCCCTCGACCGCCCGCCGCTCGCTGGGCGTGGCGTGATACCGGAGATGCCGTGGGCACTGATGGTAGAAGTACCTCGCGACTCTCGACGGCGAGAGATGGTGGGGCAGGGCGGCCGGGTCATGTACGCCGGCGGGGCCTGAGGCGACGGTCCGGATGCGCGGCATGGCGGTCCCTCCTGCTCTGTGCCATTCCCGGCGCCTGCCTTATCCTCCTCCGCGACGGCTGGCCCGGTTTGGCCTGTGGGGCAGGGATATCTTGCGCCCGGTTGAAGCCTGCCGTTGGCAGAAAACGGTTGTCGCGGCCCCCAGGAAGCTGGTCGGGTCCGAACGTAGGGGGCGGCAGTTGGCGAGGAGGTCAACCACAGCGGCGACAGCGACAGCACCGGCAGCATCTGCGGCGCGCTGCCCGGTTGCGCGCTGGGGCCCGGGGCCATTCCTGATCGCTGGCTTGAGACTCTGGAGCACAGGGAAGAGCTGGAGAGGCTGGGGCGGGAGATGGCGGACCTGTTTTCACCGGCGCCTGCAGCCTCCGAGTGAGATAGCGCTGGCCGGAATTCCGGCGCCCGGCCTAGCCTACGGGCTCCACTTTTCCGGCACCCTCAGCCGCGGGTCCCCGGTCAGGATGGCCCGCAGCTCCGGCAGGGCCGCGTCGCCGGCGAGGGTCATCTCGGCGATCAGGTCCAGCTCCCTGGCAGTACGTTCTCTTTGAGCGGCATCGCCCTCTCCGCTGTCCATCATGCCCCACGCGTCCCACGGCAGTATCTCAATGCGGTTGAGCGCGAGGAAGTCGCGGATCAGGTTGCCCTGGATGAACCAGAGGCCGTGCATATCGAAGATTCCGAACTTGTCCGGGTCGGCCTCGCCCCGGCGGCACATCCGCCAGGCCAGTGATCCTCGTAGGCCCCGGGCCGGAAGTGGGTGCCAAAGCCGCACCTCGCCCGCGCCGGGACCCCCTGATGGCGCAGCATTGCGCACAGCATAACCGAGAAATCGCGGCAGTTGCCGACCAGTCTCCTGTCGAGCGGCCTTGTTTCGGTCAGGGGCAGATCAGGCGCAAGCTCCTCCATCCGGGCCAGCATTTTGGCTATCGCGCGGAGGGAGACCTCCTGCTTGCGTTGCTCGGAAAGCTCCAGCCCTAACCGCTGCGCCCAAAAGATGGGGACCATTGTCCCCTGCACGATGCGGCACAGCCCCGCGAGGTCCGATGGCAGGTCCCGCAGCAGGTGGGCCAGCCGGCCAGGGTCGGTAACCGGCCCGTGGTGGCTGTAGAAACGTGAGGCCGAACTCGAAATGGTGTTCATGCGGTGCGCATTCGCCCCAATGGGTGTGATTCCCTTCGGGCTACGACCCGGCTTTCCCACGTCCGCGCAGGGCGCGTTCGATGCGGTCCAGGGCCTCGGTGAGGATGCCGCGGGAGGTCGAAAAGCACAGCCGGATATTGCCCTCCGCGCCCGGACCAAACCACCTCGGAAGCCCGGGAACCACGGCCACCCGTGCCTGTTCAAGCAGACAATCCGCGGTCTTTTGGCTGTCCATGCCAAGCCCGGTGATATCGGGAAAGACCACGTAGGTGCCCTCCGGCTTGCGGCAGTCCACGCCCGGGATAGCGTTGAGCCTCCCTACGACGTAGTCCCGCATCTCGCGCAAGTGCGTCAGGAATGCGTCCACCCAGTACCAGCACTCCCTGTAGGCTGCGACGGCGGCAACCTGCGACAGCGTCGTGACGCCGGCCGCGGTCGTGCGCACACGGGACAGCTCTGCCAGCCGTTCGTAGGCGTGAGCGGTGGGAGCGACCAGAAAACCGATCCGCAGCCCGGCGAGGCCGAACGTTTTCGACAGGCCGAAGACTGTAATCGTGCGCTCGGCGATCTCCGGACTCAGGCCCGCCATACTGGTGTGCCTGTGGGGCGGGTAGACGATGTCGGACCAGATCTCATCTGACATGATCGTCAGGCCGTGGTCGACGGCGAGCCGGCCAATCTGCAGCAACTCCTCCCCGGTCATGACCCGGCCGAGCGGGTTGTGCGGGTTACACACGCAGATCATGCGCGTTCTCGGCGTGATGAGCCTCCGCAGGCCGCCCAGGTCAAAGGTCCCGGCGGCCTTGTCAACGGGAGAGTACACCCGCTTTCCCCCGGCGGCGTCAACCGCCTGGCCAAACAGGAAGTCAACGGGGTCGAAGATGATCGCCTCGTCCCCGGGTTCAAGGGCGTGGCGGGCGATCAGAAACATGCCCGCGGCTGCGCTGTCGGTCGGCAGGATGAGGCCGGGCGTGCAGCCAATGCCCTTGCGCTCCGCTACGACACGGGCCATCGTCTCCTTGAACTCCGGCAGTCCCTCAGCGGGACCGTATCCGAGCAAACCGTCGTCCACGTAGCCCTTGATGGCGGCCCGGATCTCCGGCGCAGCCGGGAAATCGGGATCGGCAGCCGTAAGGGGGATAACGTCCGGCGCCTGCATGGCCCACCGTCCGTTGAAGGCGCGTCTCCGCAGGAGGTCGAGTTTGACGTTATTGTCAGCAAAGAGAGCGGACGTCATGCGTTGGCCCCTCTTCTCGGCGCGCGATGTGGCGTTGTCTGACCGAATGGCCTGAAGCCTCTTCCGTGGTTTGTCCGTTCTTGTAAGCATATGCGCTTCCCTGCTCAGCCCGCCTTTGCTGGTGACGGACCAGCTACCATGAACATAGCGTGTAGCATCACGCGAGCGGGGGTGCGTATCACATGGATAAGGGATGCCGGGCAAGGCTAAGGCGGGATCTGGCGTTTTGGCTGCGCATCATGAAAGAACACGCCCTGTTTATTCAGCTCGGTCTGCGCTTCTTCCACGTTCCGCTGATCAGCGAAGCGGATTTCTACTATCAATCGTACCGTGCTTTGGAGGAGAGGCTTGCCCGGGAGGGCCCATCGCCAGCTCTAATCACGGCTGCACGGCGGCTGACGGTCGCATTCCGGCAGTTCAAACTGCGGGTTCTTGAACTCGCGCTGGTGTGCGCTCCGGGTGGGTCGGGCTCAAACTACCCGCTGCTCATGGACCACATCGCGAGAGAGGCGGACTACTTCCTGGCGCTCCTGTCGGGCGAGCTTGCCGGTGACTTGCCGCCTGCGCAGGAGGCTGCACGCGAGCTGGTGTTCTGGCTCCGGATCATGGCCGACCACCTCCGGTTTATCTTCCACCTTACCGACCCATCCCAGGTGGATGTGCTTGGCCAGGCACAAGGCCTCATCGCGCAGGTCGACCCGCTGCTCCGCCAGGCCCGTGACTACGAGTCCATGCTGCGTGCCGACCCGCCCCGGTTTCCGGCCCTGGTCCGTCTGGTCGACGAGACAATCCGCGTGACAGAGGCGGTTCGCGACTTCAAGACGGCCGCGACCGTCCTGCTGGCCGAGTGCAAGGTGCTGGCAATAGCCCCGGCGCTGCTCGGTGACCACGTACGGCGCGAGGCGGAGCATTTCCTGGCCATCCTCGCGGCCCTGCGGCCACGGCTGGCGTTCCTGGCCAAGGTGGAGCCGCAGACCCTTGATGCGGACCATCTTCACGACATGATCTGGGCTTGCCCGGAGGCGCCGCATATCCCGCAGTAGCGGGATCGTCACCGACTAGTACCCGTAGGCGTCCTCCGCGGCGGCGAGGGCCTCGTTGGGCGAACATGCCCATCGCGCGGCCTGTAGCTCCTGGCCCAGCGCCGTCAGCACAAGCAGGACATTGCGCCGTGTGGCGCCGTGGCCCATGAGCCCGATCCGCCAGACGCGCCCCTTGAGCGGGCCGAGGCCGCCTCCAATCTCGATCCCGTAGCTGGACAGAAGCCGGCTGCGGATCGCGGCGTCGTCCGCGCTGCGCATCGTCGCCATCGCCCAACCGTTCATAGGCACAAACCACGTGCTTGCCGGAGGATTGCGCGGGGCCGGGGACACCAAGTGGACGATGTACATCACCGGGGCCAGCGCATGGGTGGTGCGGGTGATGCTCACGTACTTGCTCGTGGTGGCTTTCGGAATGGGCCTCAACGGGGCGTGGTATGCAATGGTCTGCGATCTCGCCATGCGGGCGGCCCTGTTCAGGTGGCGGTTCGGCACCGGGAAGTGGAAGGAAATCGCAGTATAGGGCAGGGGTCTCCCTATCCTACAACAGCATCACAGCCGGCGGGCGCCTGCATGGGTCATGGGACCCCGTGGGAAAGCGCGGACGATCGTGCAGGCCGGGACCCTACAGAACAAACGGCCTCCCGCCCAAACTGGCAGGAGGCTGGTCTTTTGCGTGGTAGGCCATACAGGACTCGAACCTGTAACCTCCCGATTAAGAGTCGGAAGCTCTACCATTGAGCTAATGGCCCACAAAAAAGTGGTAGCGGCGGCTGGAGTCGAACCAGCGACACTGCGGGTATGAACCGCATGCTCTAGCCATCTGAGCTACACCGCCTAAATTAACAAAAAACCTCTATCATCTTGATTAAGAGGTCTTTGGAAGTTGGTTGCGGGGGGCGGATTCGAACCACCGACCTTCAGGTTATGAGCCTGACGAGCTACCTGACTGCTCCACCCCGCGCCGTATTTTGATATTTGTAAAATAGTTATTTTGTACATACTAAGTTTAGCATTTTTTTCAGATAAAGCCAAATTTACCGAAATCGATCCTGACCTTTAGAGGTGCCGGAGGCCGGAATCGAACCGGCACGAACCTTACAGCTCGCAGGATTTTAAGTCCTGTGCGTCTACCTATTCCGCCACTCCGGCAGACTGAAATCCATTATATGATAAATCTTTTAAATCGTCAATAGCATTATGTACAATACTTATAAAATACTAATTTAAAAATAATTGTAACTATTTAAGATAACCGAAAGCTTTATTTATTTCGTTGTTCGTATCTCGTATCTCGTATCTCGTTAGAGGAAAGAGTATAAGATATCTAAAT
>JAUYEG010000018.1 GCA_030691505.1 Bacillota bacterium
AGGACCCGGTCAAACTCCTCGCCCTTGGCCGTCAGCATGATCACGGGGATCCGCCCGTCCGCCCCGGGCCTGCTCCGGATGCGCCGGCAGACCTCCCACCCGTCTACCCTGGGCAGCATGAGGTCAAGGATGACGAGGTCAGGATGCCAGGTGTCAAGCAGGCCGCACGCTTCGGCGCCGTCCCCTGCCCCGCCCACCACGTAGCCGTCACGCTCAAGGTAGGCGCGGACAAGCCTGGCAATGTTGATCTCATCCTCGACAACCAGTACCCGCTCCCCAGCCATGCTCCGGTCCTTCTCAGCGGGCCGGGTATCCCGCCGTTATCATGTAGATCACCGCCTCGCGCTCCCCGTCGGCGCGGACCAGCTCATTGGCCTGATCATCCAGGAAGGCGCCGACCATGCAGGTCCCCAGACCGAGCCCCGCGGCCGCCAGCGCCACGTTCTCCGCCACGTGGCCGCAATCGAGGAAAACGTACCGCCATGACCGCTCGTGGTAGCGCTGCACCGTACGTTCAAAGAAGGCCGTCAAGACCAGCACGATGGGCGCCTGACGGCAGGAATCCTGCCCCATCGCCGCCGCCGCGGCCGCCACGGCCAGGTCCCCATAGGCCATGGGCGCGAGACGGTTGACCGGAAACTGGTAGTGGTACAGGCCGTTGCGCAGGCCGCGCACCCTGTTGGCGACGACGTACACCTCGATGGGATACCGCGCCCCCGCGGACGGAGCTGTGCGCAGGATACGCCCCGCAACTCCGCGCCCCGCCACCCCGCACGCCGCCCAGAGCAGTTGAGAGAGAACGGCAAGCTCCAAGGGCTGGTCCCCGTACTGGCGGACCGAACGGCGACGGCGCAGAGCGTCCCAGAGGCCGGGGCCCGCAGCCGCATCCGGCTCCGGCAACTGAATCTGGTCCGCCTCGCCCGCTCCGCCCGGCGAGGTGGTTTCGGCAACCGCCGCCGCAGCCCGACCTTGATACGCCGTGCGCCGGTACATCTCCAGCATCAAGCCTTCGGCATCGGATCCTTTTTCTTGGGTCACAGGTCGCACCCCCGTCGTAGCGTGTGGCCGGCGGGCCTGACCATCACCCCGTCAAACTCCCCCACCATCTTGCTTGCGCCCAGATCCGAGGCGTAGTCTACGTCAGCCTCGAAACCGATTTCGATAAGGCGGCGGCAGTGGCGCGACGGGCGTAGCTTCAGATCGGACCCCAACTCCTTGAAAGCCGCCAGGGCAACCAGCGCGGTGTCGGCAAGCTCGACCCCTCGGCCGGCGGACGTGCAGCCGCTGATGATCGCCCCGGCGCCGACCACGTCCTCCAGAGCTATCTTTCCTCCGCTGCCGGAGCAGTAGAGCACGGTGGAGCGTCCCTCACGGGCCAGCCGGCGGGCCACCGCGGGCGCGTTGCGCAGCGCGCCCAGGTACACAGGCGCCGCACCCGCCCGGTGTACGGCAATCAGCGCCGCGGTCCCGTTGCTGGTTGTCATGGCCAGCAGGCGGCCGCCGACCACGGCGGGCAGGTATTCCCGCGGCGAGTTGCCCAGGTCAAAACCGCTTATCCGCAAACCGGACCGCTCGCCCCCCAACAGCAGATCCCCGTCGAGCTGCGACTGCAGACGCCAGGCGTCCTCAGGCTCGGCGACGGGATAGACCGCCTTGGCGCCCGCCTCCAGCGCGGCCGTGACGGTGGTGGTAAAGCGCAGCACATCGATGATAACCGCAGTGTGCCCGGCGAGTTGCGCTTCCGTGGGCACCCCCGGGGCAAGAACCACGCTTAGCTCCATGGGCCCTTCGCACCCTCCACGCCAACGGCCGGGGGCCTGAGCTCGCCAGGGTCCAGGTCCGGGCGATCGAACATCGCCGCAACGCATCGCTGAGCGGCCTTCCCGTCCCCAAACGGGTTGGGCCAACCCCGGTCCCGTTGCATCATCCTCTCGACGGACTCGACGATCCCCGCCGGCCGCCAGCCTGCCAGCACATTGCAGCCCAGCTCAATCGTCTCCGGCCGCTCGGTGTTCTCGCGCAGCGTCACGCACGGAGTGCCGAGGATGCACGATTCCTCCTGCAGGCCGCCGCTGTCGGTCAGCACCAGGCGGGCGTGCCGCTGGAATGCCAGCGACTGCAGCAGGTCGACCGGCGGGTGCAGGAGCACCAGGCCGGGGATGTCCGCTAGCTGCCGCTCGAGGCCGTACGCCGCAATGCGGGCCTTGGTCCGGTAGTGCATCGAGTAGACGAGCGGCAGGCCGACGGCCCGCGTCGCCGCCTTGAGCCCCTGCAACAAGGACTCCAGCCGTTCGGGGTTGTCGGTGTTTTCCTGCCGGTGGAGTGTGAGGAACACGAATCCCTTGCTTTGCAGGCCGTGCTGGGCCAGCAGGGCGGCGGCGTCTGTGCGTGCGATGACCGCCAGCACCGTATCCACGATGGTGTTGCCGGTCAGGAGGACTCCTTGGCGCAGACCCTCCGCTGCCAGATTGTCCACCGCCTGCTTCGTCGGGGCGTAGAGCTGGGTCGCAACGTGGTCGGCGACCACACGGTTGACTTCCTCGGGCATGGTCCGGTCGTAGCTCCTGAGGCCGGCTTCCACGTGGCCGATGGGAAGATGCATCTTCGCGGCCACAAGCGCTCCGGCAAGCACGGTGTTGGTGTCTCCGAGGACCATGACCCGGTCTACTCCGAGGTCGGCAAAGGCGGTTTCAAGCCCGCCAAGCATGGCCCCCGTCTGGGCCCCGTGCCGCGCGCCGGGCTCTCCCGCGTGAAGGTTCAGAACCGGTTCGGGCAGCCACAGCTGCTCAAAAAACACGCTGTCCATCTCCGGGGTATAGTGCTGACCGGTGTGGATCAGGGCATAGGGGAGTTCTTGGGCCTCCAGAGTCCAGATCACCGGGGCCAGCTTGGTTATCTCCGGGCGGGTTCCCAGCACGACGGCCATCCTCATGGCTGGGGCCCTCCGGAATGGCCCGGATCATGCCACGAAATGTCGGCGCCGAGCGACGCCATCTTGCCGACCATGTTCTCGTAGCCGCGCTGGATGTGGTACGGCCTGTAGATCTCGGTCGAGCCCCTGGCCGCCAGCCCTGCGATAACCAGGGCGGCGCCGGCCCGGA
>JAUYEG010000051.1 GCA_030691505.1 Bacillota bacterium
CCCGAACCTGGCGCGCTTCTTGTTTCAGCACATCCGGCGCCCGGTGTTTCCGCTGGACGCGGACGTAAATTGGTGACGGCGGAGTGGTGATGGGGGTGTTCGGGAGGGCAGGGCCTCCGAAGGAGGCCGCCGGGCCGCCGCGGGTGCCGCAGGTGCCTCGGATCATGGTGCTTGGCACCTATCACATGGCCAACCCGGGGCGGGACTACGCCAACATCCGTGCCGACGATGTGCTCGCACCCAGGCGTCAGACGGAGATAGCCGAGGTGTGCAGGCTGCTTTCGGTCTTTGCGCCGGCCCGCATCGGTCTTGAGGTGCCGGCGGCGGACCAGGAGGACCTGGACCGGCGGTTTGCGGCCTACGTCGCGGGTGAGGCGGAGCTCCGGCGCAACGAAAGCGATCAGATAGGTTTTCGGCTGGCCAAGATGCTGGGGCACGAGCGGGTCCACGCTGTCGACTACCGGAGCGATCTGGACCTGGCCAGCGTGCTGGCCTGGGCGCAGGCCCACGGCCAGGAGGCGCTGGCCGCGCGCATGCAGAGGGAGGTCGCCAGCATAACGGGCGACATGCAGGCCCGAATGGACAGAATCACCCTTCGCCAGATCCTGCGGGAGGACAACAGCCCGGAGTACGACCGGCTCCACGGGCTTTACCTCACGATGGCGACCATCGGCGACACCGGGCAGGGCGAGTACATCGGGGCCGAGATGACCGCGGCCTGGTACAGGCGTAACATCATCATCTTCTCAAACGTCGCCCGCCTGGCCGCCTGCGCCGATGACCGGGTCCTCGTAATCATTGGTTCGGGCCATGGGGCGTTGCTGCGCCAGCTGGTGCGCGAGTGCCCCGACTACAGGTTGGTGGATGTGGGCGATTACCTCTAGCTTGGCTAGTTGCAGTTGGTTGTTGATCGAAAGATGCGGCGCATACCGCCGCATCCCCTCTCGCCCTCTGGCCACGCGTGCGCCACACCGCATCTGCTTCGTGCGAAGCAGGTGGTGGCCTGACCTGCTCGGCACAGCGCAGGTGGCGCTCTGACCCGCTTCGGACAGAGCAGCAGAGGGTCTACTGCTCGCCAGGCAGCAGGTGGGCCGAGGGACCTGCTCGCTAGCAAGCAGTTGCCGGGCACCTCCTGCTCTGCAGCGAGCAGGAAGGCACCGTGAGGCCGGATAAGCCATGGGCGGCCTTCGGCAATGGGCGGCGGCCGGCATATGGTCAGCCTGGGTAACAGGACCAGGCGTAGGAACAGGATGAGCCGTCAGCACAGGATGAGCCGTCGGCTTGACCTGGGGTACCCCGCCGGTTTAGCATTAATCTCGGCGGTCCGACCGCGACGCGGCCCGCCGCCCGCCATCTACGATCGACCACCATCCCTCAAGGAGGGCAGCCAAAGGACCCGATGATTCGCAGATAGCTCTGAACACCAACCAAGCAGGTCAATAGCGCGGTGTGTTTCGGGGTGGAGCCCTGCGGGTCCATAGGTTGCTGTCACAGGTTCAAGGCCAGATCGTTTCCGGTCGCATCTTCGCTTGCGGCACTTGCCGGCGGCCCCCGGCCAGCCCTGACGCTCATCGCCCGGGAGGAACGGGCATGGAATCACTACGCGTCGATCGCGTCACGGTCTCCTTTGGCATAAAGCGGGTCTTTTCCAACGTCTCGTTTGGCCTGGGGGCCGCCGAGAAGCTGGCCCTCGTCGGCCCAAACGGGGCCGGGAAGACTACGCTTCTGAGGGTTATTCTCGGCGAAACCGAGCCCGAAAGCGGCCACGTCAGGCTGGTAAACCCGGCCACGCGCATCGGATACCTCCCGCAGGCGATCAAGCTGCCGCCCGGAGCGACCGTGGGCGGTCTGCTGCGGGCGGCGGATGCCAACCGCTTTCCGGCCCCAGGCCGCGCGCCCGCAAGGAGGGCTCCCGGCGGCGGTGCCGGCGGCGCCGGCGAGGCGGCCAAGCGGTTTCACCTGTCCAAGTACGGCCCTGACCATCCGGTCGAGCTGCTCAGCGGCGGTGAGCGCACCCGCCTGGCCCTGGCCTGCCTATGGCTGGAGCATGCCGATCTCCTGCTGCTCGACGAGCCCACAAACCACCTCGACATGGGCGGCCTGGCCTGGCTGTCCGGCTGGGTGCGCGAGTTCCCCGGGCCCGTGCTGGTCGTCTCACACGACCGCTACTTCATGGACGAGGTGGCCGAGCGGGTGGTGACCCTGGAGGACGGTTGCGTCCGCTCCTACCCCGGCAACTACACCGCATACCGCCGGGCCAGGCAGCAAGAGGTCGAGACCCAGATGGCCCTGTACCGCGAGCAGGAAAGGGAGGCGCGGCGGCTGCGGGCCGCCGCGGTCCGGCAGGCCCAATGGTTCAAACAGGCCCACGATGCGGCGGTGACCGATTTCTACCGGCGGAAGGCAAAGAAGCTGGCCAGTCGCAGCCGGGCTCTGACGTGGCGAATGGAACAGCTAGAGGCCGATCGTATTGACCAGCCCCGGGAAGGCCCCCAGCTGCTACTGAGGATGCGCAGTGTGGGGCGGGCAAGCCGCGACTTCATCGTCGCGGAGGGCCTGGGCAAGGCGTTTGGGCGCCGGCTTTTCGGGGATTCGTCCTTCGTGGTTCAGAGGGGCGAAAAGGTCGGGCTTGTCGGCGGCAACGGCTCCGGCAAGACCACGTTGCTGCGCATGATCGCCGGACAGGAGCCCGCCAGCGAGGGCAGGCTGTGGGTTACCCCCGCTGCCCGCCTGGCATATCTCGACCAGCACGCGGCCGGTCTGCGGGACGGCCGGCTGGTGCTCGACGAGGTAGTTGAGCTGGTCTCGGAGCCTGCCCGCGCTCGTACGCTGCTGGGGAGCTTCCTTTTCAGCGGGGATTCGGTCATGGCCCAAGTCGGTACGCTCAGTGCCGGCGAGCGAACGCGCCTGGCCCTCCTGTGTATGCTCCTATCACCTGCCAACATGCTGCTGCTGGACGAACCGACCAACTACCTCGACCTGCCGGCACGCGAGCGGGTCGAGGCGGCCCTGGAGAGCTACGACGGGTCGCTTGTGCTCGTCAGCCACGACCGCTACTTGCTCAGGCGGGTCTGCGGCAAGATACTCGCCATCGAGGGGGGCAAGGTGGTCACGTACCTCGGCGGATACGAGGAGTTTGCGGAGAAGGGTGGCATCCGGTCAGCGGCAACCGTCGCCGCTGGAGCGCGTTCGAATGGCAAGGACGGCGATGCTGGCCGCGCACCCGGTGGCTCCGATCCCGCCGCGGAGCGGCTGTTGCTTGAGAACCAGGTGGCGGTCCTCTCAGCCCGCCTGGCGGGCCTAGCCGAAGATCACCCGGACCACGGCGCGGTGGTGAGCGAGTTCCTTGAGAAGGCAAGGGCGCTCAGATTGATGAGGTGACATAAGTCCCGGCAGGTCGGATGACCTACAGGACGGCACGCGGCACGTATGCGTTTCCGGGCCGGATGATCCGGGTGGGGGCGTCCGGCTACTGGGTAACCGGCGCGTACATGGGCCTCGGCGAGAACCGCCGAAACAGACTTATGCTCGAGATGGAGTCAACCTTCCGGATGTTGCGAATCCGGCACACTGCAGAGCGATGCCTGGTCCGTTGAAAAGGCGCGGCCACTGAGAGATACTGTCCTGGTGCGGCCAAGCTCTCAGCGGAGGTAATAGCTTGCTTA
>JAUYEG010000110.1 GCA_030691505.1 Bacillota bacterium
AGCCGGGGTTGTATGACCCCGACAACGGTTTCGGGTACAACCACGGCAACAACATCCTGGTGGCGGAAAAGCGCGGCCTCCAGATGGGCACCGCACCCTGCGACCGGGAGTGGTGCTTGCTCAAGCTCTAGCTGAAATTCAAACCTTCTGAGCCGCCTCGAGACCCGCGCTGAGCAGGGCCTCGGGGCGGTCCATCCTTATATGCGGCACGGGACGGGTAGATGCACTCGCTGGATCCTCGCGGTCAGTGTTTCGGCACAGCGTCTGCAATCGAATTTTGTGCCAATGTACAGAGGCATGAAACGCGATATGCACAAAGCCTAGCGGTAGGAGAGTTAGCTGGTGGAAATGGATCGGCGCAGCGGATCTACACCGCGGCGCCGGCCCCTGGGGGGGTGACCGGTCAGACTAGGATAGCGAACGGAAGCGTCACCAACGGCGCAGATGCGCAGATGCAAAGAGATAGGAGGTGTTATGGTGCTGAACGCTGGGACAGCAGCCAAGCTTGTGTTTTTTTGCTTGTTCATGGCTGTCGTCTATTGGGGCATGAAGGCTGTTCGCAGGGGCGTCAATATCCGGACCAAACAGCTACCAGGGCTCACTGCGATCGATGAGGCGGTGGGAAGGGCTACGGAGCTCGGCAGGCCGTTCTTTGCCAACATCCAGGCATCCGGCCCACACATCGAAGACCAGGTTCTGGCCTCTTGTGAGCTCGTCCGGTACGCAGTGCAGTCCGCCGTCAGGTACGAGGCTCCGTTTATGTGCGTCAGCAATTCGCCCGACGGCCACCCGATCTTCGAAGAGATCATCTCCTCGGCCTACATGGCGGCCGGCAAGCCGGAGCTCTATAACCCGAACAATGTCCGTTTCATCGGTGGGTTCTCGAGCGGAACGCACGTCCAGATCATGCAGCTGATGAAGGACGAGAACATCGCGGCTCAGCTCATCAGCGGCAACTTGATGAACCAGACCATGTTTTTTGCGGAGACAGGCGCCGCTCTGGGTGCGATTCAGATCGGCGCCACGAAGAACACTCACCAGATGCCATTCCTCGCCATGCAGTGCGACTACAGCCTGCTGGGGGACGATCTTTACGCGGCCGCGACGATGATCAGCCGCGATCCGGTCAGGATGGGGTGCCTGACCGCCCAGGAGACGGGTAAGGCGCTTGCGCTGGTGGTCATTGTGGTCGGAGTGGTGGCAAGGCTGATGGGTTCAAACGCGGTTGTAGACATCCTTAGGCGGTAGAAGGGAGGGAGAGGCGTGAGAAAGGAAATCCCAATCGCAGTGTCGTTCCTCGCTGGTGCATCCATCGTGCTAGGCTTCTTCCTCAACGTGCCATTCTTCAAGGTCACCGCGTCGAGGCAGCTGCTGAACTGGGCAGTGATTGTTGCGGCATTTGCGCTGGCTCTCGGTGCGGGGAACTTGACCCGGATTCATGTCACCAACGCCGCCAAGCGGGGCAAACACTGGCCGTACAGCATCATATTGCTGGTGTGCCTCTATGGCTACCTCGGGCTTGGGCTCTGGCGGGGAGCGTCCGACTCTATCTACCAGTGGTGGTTCAACGGGGCGTTGGTGCCGGGCAACTCAACAGTGTTCTCTCTGAATGGGTTCTTCATCATCTCGGCCGCTTACCGCACTTGGCGGTTGCGTAACTGGCGGGCCGCTCTGCTGGTCGGTACAGCGATCCTGGTTGTTCTCGGCCGCGTGGGTATCGGGCAGGCCATGTGGCCGGCGCTTGGTCCAATCAGCGACTGGATCATGACGTATCCCAACGCTGCGGGTATGAGAGGCATCATGATTGGAGCCGCTCTCGGAACGATCTCGTTGGGCCTCAGGATCATCCTGGGGATCGAGCGCGGCCATCTAGGCGTTGAGTCCTAGAGCGTGGCAGGGTTTGTGGTGAAAGGAGGCGATCTCGTGGAAAGCAAGCCAGATCTTCCGTACCGGTTGCAGAATATCGACACTCGCATCATCCATGCGCTTATCCTCATTCTAATACTATTGCCTCTGCTGCGACCGATCGGTCTACCCGTCCAGATCAGCGCGGGAACACGGGCGGCTTACAATGCCATCGAAGCAATCCCGGCAGGTTCGCTGGTCTTGTGGGCCTATGAAATGAACGCTGCCAATGAGCCCGAGCTCATGCCCGCCGCTATAGCCTGGTTCCACCATCTCATGCGCAAGAGATGCAAGATCGTGGCGTTCTCGATCTACAGTGAAGAAGCCCCCATTTTCGCCCAGAAGGCTTTCGAGACAGTCGGCAAGGAGTACAACTACGTGTACGGCGAGGAATTTGTGGTCATGCCATTCCGGGCGGGCATGGAGACCGCGGTCGCCGCCATCGGCCGTGACATCCACGGGGTGTTCCCAACGGACTTCTTCGGCAACAGGACGGATACCATGCCCCTGATGCAGGAGATCAAGGGCTTGAGCGACTTCGCGATACTGCTCAAGACCTCCGGCTGGGGACCTGATGTCTTCGTGCGGCAGATGGTCACCGTCTACGGTATCCCGATGGTTGCCAACTGCACGGGAATCGTTGCGCCCGGCGCTATGGCGTACCTCTCGGCTGGGCAGATCCAGGGGCTGGTTGGGGCCCTGACAGGCGCCGCTGAGTATGAGCAGCTTCTGCGCAGACCTGGCACTGCCGCGGCGATGATGGATGCCCAATCGACAACTCACATGCTGACGGTGATCCTCGTCCTGCTAGGCAATGTAGGCTTCTATGCTTCACGCCGCGGGCCAAAGGGAGGGCGATAGCCGTGACTGCGAATCCTCAACTATGGCTAGCAGCCTTTATCACCATCGGTATCTACAGCTTCCTGTGGAAGGAGAACCCCCTCCAGAAGATCGGGGAGTACATGATTGTGGGGATGGGTGTAGCTCACTCCATACTCATGGGCTACCAGAATGTCAAGTCGATGGCCTGGGAGCCCATGGTCAAGAAGGGCGTCTGGTACATGGCCATCCCGTTGGTCCTGGGCCTGCTGCTGTGGACCCGCTGGTTCAAGCGGATTTCGTACCTCAGCCGCCCGTCAATCAGCCTTCTTGTGGGAGTAAGCGGGGCCGTGGCACTTCGAGGGGCCCTTGACGCGGATTTGTTCGGCCAGTTGGTGGCGACGATCCGTCTTCCACTCGACAACGTCTACAACTGGATACTCATCGTCGGCGTGGTCGGAACGCTGACCCACTTCATGTATATCCTCCCCGGCATGGGGGCGGGCCCCGGCCGCCGCAATTTCCTGGGCGAGGTTTTGCAGTTCATCGGAGTCTATCTTGGCCAGTCCACCATCATGATCGCTCTCGGCGCGGCCTTCGCCTACACCATCATGGGCAGAGTGTCCGTGGTTATCGGTAGAGTCCAGTTCCTTTTCCGAGATTGGATATACCTGATTCCGAAGTAGGCACAACTGCCAGAGCAGGCCTGAGTGGCATGGCCGGCAGGCGGCCCTGCCACTCAGGCCGGATGAGATGTCCTGACGACTGGCGAGAGGGTCGGGAACCCAACCATGACCCGGCGATGCTCCTTCTGTCCGGGCGGCATCCCGGAGGCAACCACTCATGGACAAGGAGGCATGCACGAGGTGTTCCTAAGTCTTTCGGTATACGAAGAGCGGGCCAGGCGTATCCGTACGTACCTGAAGAATAACGACTGCCGGGCCCTGCTCGTGTTCACCGGCGACTACGTCATCTACACGACCGGATTCTCCATTGACGTGGCCACTTGGGAGCGTCCCGTGGCGGTGGTGCTCCCGCTTGACTCGGAGCCCTTTATGGTGCTTAACGAGCTATCCACCTACCATCACGGATTCGCTCTGGAGAGGAAGACCTGCTGGGTCGAGGACGCCTCATTCTACGTTGAGCACCCGCGCCTGACTAACCGGAAGTATACGGTCCTGCAGTGGACCGATCTCGTGGCGGACCGTATGAAGGCCGCAGGGTTGGTGCGGGGCAGGGTGGCCGTCGACACCGTCGGGGCGGTGCCTGCCGGCCTGCGTGCCAGCCTCCCGGATCTCCAGTTCGTCAGCGCCGCGGAGTTGCTGCGCGACATGCGAAACGTGAAGTGCCCAGAGGAGCGGCAGATCCTGCATATGTGCGGCGAGGTAAGTGATTATGGCCAGAAGCTCATGCGGGAGCGCTTTAGGTCCGGGAGGATCCTGACGGAGATAGCCTATGAGGTCACGTGGGAGATGTCCAAGTACGCGCTGGAGAAGTACCCTGAGGACAAGATAGAGGTCAGGGCCAGGGCCTTCTGTGGCGGGCGGTATACCGCGAGCCCCCATGGAAGCGGGGCCCACGCAGGTCTCAAGATCGCCGAACACGACATCATCATCGACTTCACCAACTGCTTCATGAACGACTATAGCGTCGAAAATGAGCGGACATTCATCGTCGGCAAACCTACAGACGAGGAAGCGAGGGCTTTCCGCACGATGGTCGAGGCGCAGAAGCGCGCCACGGAGATGCTCGTCGAGGGCCGGCGGATGGCTGACGTGGACGGCGCGGCACAGCGGGTCATCGAGATGGCCGGCTACGGGGACTACATCATGCACCGGACAGGGCACGGCCGTGGACTGCAGGGGCACGAGTACCCGACTGACCTGGCTTTCAACAACTCACTGCTCGTGGAGGGCGTCTGTATCACGCCTGAGCCCGGGATCTACATCGGCCACATCGGCGGGTTCAGGCATTCGGACACGGTGCTGGTCGGAAAGACCGCCCCGGATTCGTGCACCAAGTTCCCACGTGAGCTTGAGGACCTGACGGTCTAAGGTCTAGCTCCAATACCAAAGCGGAGGAGTGCTGCAGAGTGGCTTTCCTGTCCAAGTCGGTGTTTGATCAGAGACTGAAGACCATACGGGGCTATCTTGACGAGAACGACCTTGAGGCTCTGGTCGTGCTCACGCCGGACAACTTCTACTTCGTGTCCAATTTCTTCCTGGACGTCGCTCCGTGGGAACGCCCAGTCGCGGCCGTCATACCCAAGAATGCGGAGCCGTTCATGGTCATGAACGAACTGTCCCAGAACCACCTGCGGATGGCTGAAGAGCTCGGGATGCTGTGGATAACGGACTGGGACTTCTACGTAGAGCACCCGCGGCAGGCAAACCGCAAGTACAACGTGCTCCAGTGGACGCGCCTGCTGGCCGACCGCCTGCGGGAGCGGGGGATCGTGCGCGGCAAGCTCGGCGTCGAAGGGCCCGCCGCGACCATAGCTCCAGTGCAGCAGTACCTTCCGAAGCTCAGCTTTGAGAACGCCACTGAGTTTCTCAAGCTCATGCGGCGGGTCAAGTGTGAGGAGGAGCTCGAGTTGCTGCGCCTCGGCGCCAGCCTCACCGATTGGGGCATGGAGCGGTTTAGAGAGATCGCCAAGCCAGGCCGGGTGATGGCCGCAGTGGACGCCGAGCAGAACATGCTCATGATCGGCGAGGCCGCCCGCCGGTGGCCCGAGGACCGTGTTCACAACTGGATCCGCAGCCTGACGGGTCCATCATCGGCCGCGCCGCATGGAACGCCCGGAGACGTTGGCCGCAGGATTGAGAAGGGCGATGTCATCGTCAACATCACAGTGGTCAACTTCAACGGGATGGTCTGCGAGAACGAGCGTACCTTCGTTATGGGCGGGCCGGTGTCAGACTTGGTCCGCAGGGCCTTCGAGGCGACGGCGGCCGCACAATGGGCCGCGGTGCAGAAAATGGTGACTGGTAACCTGGTTGCTGACTGCGATGCCGCGGCTCAGAAGGTCTATGAGGATGCCGGTTTCGGGGAAAACATCATCCACCGCACGGGACACGGAATCGGCATCGCCGGGCACGAGTTCCCCGAGGACATGCCGTTCTGCATTCGGCCGTTTGAGACAAATGAGGTCTACTCCGCCGAGCCGGGCATCTACATCTACGGGGTGGGCGGTTTCCGGCACGACGATACCGTCATCGTCAAACCCGGCAAGCCCGAGGTGGTCACGACCACGCCCAGGAGCCTTGCGGAACAGACGATTACCGTTTAGCGCAGTCCGGGGAGCCCGGCCAGTCCGGGGAGCCGGAGATTGAGGAACAGGTGGCGGGCAGATCGGCCGTCACCTGTCTTCTCTTTGCACCCGGTAGTGCTGGCAGCAGGGCGGCTGCCGGCGGCTAGTTCAGACCGGCCGGGGGGCCCGCAGAACGGGAGACTCCGCGAGACCCAGGCCGTTGAGCCTCAAGAAGAGAAGAATGGCAGCCCGGAGGTAGGGGTCGGCAAGGTCCACGGGCAGGGTATTCTGGATGCGCCTGATTCGGTGGCGCAAAGTGTTTTCATGGACGTACAGTCTTTTGGCCGCTTCGCCGAAGTTGCCGTCGCAGTTGAGAAACACCTGCAGTGTCTGGCAGAACGCGGTGCCCTTCTTGGCATCGTGCTCGATCAATGGGCCCAGCATCCGCCCGCGCATCTCCGCCAACAGGCCGCTCGGAACGTGGTCAACAAGCAGACCAAGGATCCCGAAAGACTCAGAGCTGGTAATGGCGGTACGGCCGTGCAGGGCAATTCCCCAATGGAGGGCCCGGCTCGCGACCCGCCAGAGGTGGGGCAGGCGATCCAGTTCCGCAGTGGCGCCACCGATCCCGACCGCACATTCGCCCCGTTGCCGCGACGAGAGCACTGCCTGCACCGTTGCCGCCAGCTTCTTGAGAGCGGGGGCCTCCCGGGCGGCCTCAAGAGTGCTCAGGGGCACGAACATGGCAAGCGTCGCTCCCCGGCAGAAAGAGAGCCCCCGGAGGTGCCGCTGACGGTCCAAGGGCAAGGGGCAACGGTGCCAGGTGTGATCGCCCTCCGCCAGGGCATTGCCATTCTGAAATGGGCTCTCGGCCAGGTATACCGCCAGCACCCCGACGTCCGTGCCCGGCGGCCAGCCGAGCGATTGGGCAGCCTCGGCCAGTTCGTCCGCTGTGGCCTCCTCGCCCTCCAGCACCCTTAGCCAGGCCCGTTGGGCCCGAGATTGCTCCCAGAGGATGCACGCCGTGACCCGGCCGGCCAGCACCAGGAGTTGCAGTTCAAGCTCGGAAGGTTGCTTCCTGACAGCCCGCAGCCATCCGACCTGGCTACGGTCAAAGAACAGAGGAACGTTGACCCACAGAGCATCGCCGTCGTGCTGGACAACTTCATGCTGCTCATCGCGCGGCTCGGCTTCTTGGGGCGCGATCATGAAAGTAACCTCGCAACCAAGATATTCGCCGAGGACCTCGGTCACCGACTCCGGATCGGTGAGCGAGGCCAGTGAACTGAGGACATGAGTGAGCGCTTGTGTGCTGTCGTCGCTGCTATGAACGGGCGAGGCCGGATACCGCGAGAGAAGAGGTTGACGGATCATGGCAGCCACCTCCCGAAGGGGACAAGTGGATCAGTCCTGCTCGCGCGTGAACTCCGGGGCCGCCTCAAAGGCAGCCTGGGCCTGGTCAAGGTGCGCAGACAGGGCACGGACGGCGGCGTCTGGGTCATTGGCCTCGAAAGCCAGTACTAGCGGTGGATGATGCTGGCGCAGGGTCTGCCTCGTCTGGGCCGACATCGTGAATGCCTGCCTGGCCGCACGGAGTTCGTTGATATACTCCTGCAACCGCTTTAGCACGGAGTTCTGTGTGACTCCGGCGATGGCCAGATGGAACTCCATATCCTGAATCCGGAAGAGCTCGTTGTCCGTATATGCGGGTTCCTGCTCGATCATCTCTCTGAGCAGCCGCGAATCCGATTCCCGGCACCTCTCGGCAGCCAGCCGGACGATGGAACCCTCGATGACCCGCCTGGCCTCCAGCAGGTCTTTTTGCACTACCTGCTCAAGTCCGGTCAGGAGCGAGCCAAAAGAAGGGGCCGCATTAACAAGGTAGCGCCTGCCCCCCTGTTTTCCCTTGACCAGGCCGTTGTGCTCGAGGACCCGGAACGCCTCGCGCACGACCGCGATGCTCACGTCGTATTTGACCGCGAGCTCCTTTTCAGGCGGGAAGACGTCGCCCACCTGTACTTCCCCCGACTGCACCAGGCCGGTGATCTTCTCCAGGACATCCTGGTAAAGACGCCGTCGGCGTATGGCTGTGACAACCCGTCCCGTCAACATCGTAACCTCCACGGGCACTAAGTTACTTCGTAGCTAAGTGACTGGCATTCGGGATTGCCCGCGCGATTTCCTCTGTCCAGCTCTGGCGGTTCGCCTGTGTCCCGCTGCTCAAAAGTCCAGTTATACGGCCGATTCATGCCCTACGTGCCGCGTCGCCTGCGGGATTTTGTTCGAACGGCAACGGGTTTGCGGGGTGAGCTTGTCGGCCCCTACAAAGGAGCAACGGCGCGTGGATACTAAGGTCTTGCGCCGGGACCTCAACTGAGGAGCTTGAATGGGTAGGGTGTTGTCCGCGTCTTGTGTGGTCCAGGCTCGCCGGCGGACAGGTATCCAGGGGGGAATCTCTTGCGTATCCAGGATCATCCCATCATCGACTTCCCGCACGGAGACAGGGTCAGCTTCACGTTTGAGGGCCAGGAACTGTCAGGCGTTGCGGGGGAGCCGATCGCCGCGGCGCTTCATGCCGCAGGCGTGAGGCTGTTACGGCATACTCCCGCGGGCCGGCCGCGCGGGCTGTTTTGTGCTGCACTGGACCGCCAGGGAAAAGAGATAGCGGCAGGAATCGTACTGCGGGCCCAACGGCCGGCGGGATTTGACCGCACTGCCCTGATCACGCTGGAGGTCCCGGCCGCGCACGCCTTTGAGGCACGGGGACTCCGGCTCCGGCGAAAGGCCGGTGACGCCTGATGAGTACGCCGGAAGCTCCGGTAGTCGTCTGCCGCTGCGAGGAGATCGAGGAAGAGGACATCGTGACGGCGTGGAAGGCCGGGTACCGCACCCCCGAGGAACTCAAGCGCCTTCTGCGCCTGGGGATGGGGCCGTGCCAGGGCCGCACCTGCACACCGGTGCTGCTCGGCTTGTTGGCGCGCCTGTCCGGACGGCCTGTGTCGGAGATCGCGCCGCCCCTGGGGCGGCCCCCGCTGAAACCGATGCAGCTACGCATGTTCTGTGACCTGGAGCGCCGGCCCGCGGGCGGCACGGGTGAAGGCGGTGGCGGGGCGTGAAACGTTCCGTTGAGGTGGCGATTGTGGGCGGCGGTGTCATCGGCTGCTCCATCGCCTACAACCTGGCCCGGCTCGGGCTGACCGACGTAGCCGTGTACGAACGCCACTACCTCGCGGCAGGCTCGACCGGCCGCTGCGGGGCAGGCGTTCGGGCCCAGTGGGGCACCGAGATGAACTGCCTGCTGGCGTCGGGGAGCATCCGTCGGTTTGAGCGGCTGGCCGAGGAGCTCGACTACCCCTCGATCGAGTTCAAGCAGGGGGGCTATCTGATTCTGGCCTTCAGCGAAGTTCAAATGGACCAATTCCGAAAGAACGTCAGCCTGCAAAACCGCCTGGAAATCCCCTCACGTCTGGTCACTCCCGGCGAGGCGCGGCGGATCGTACCGCACCTCGGAGCCCCGGACTTGGTCGGGGCGACGTTTTCAAATACCGACGGCCACTGCAACCCGTTCAAGGTGACCGATGCATACGCACGGGCGGCAAGGCGTCTTGGGGTGGAGATCAACACTCACACCGGGGTTACGGGCTTTGCCGTCGAGCACGGCCGCATTACCCGTGTCCTGACCAACAGGGGCCCGGTTGCCTGCCGGCACGTGGTCAATGCCTCCGGCCCCTACTCACAGGTCACCGCGGCCATGGCCGGGGTCTCGCTGCCCGTGTACTCGCAGAGGCATCAGGTCATGGTGACCGAGCCGGTGGCCCCAATGCAGGACCCGATGGTCATCTCGTTTACGCACGGGCTCTACTGCCAGCAGACGCCGCACGGCAGCTTCATCATCGGGCTGGGCGACCCGGACGAACCCAAGGGATTCGACACGGGCCATACCTGGCAGTTCATAGCCGACGCCGCGCGCAAGATCGCCCATCTCCTGCCGCCGCTGGGGCGGCTGCGAGTGGTCAGGCAGTGGTCGGGGCTCTACAACATGACCCCGGACGCCCAGCCGATCCTGGGGCCCGCACCCGAACCCAGCAACTTCTGGCTGGCGGTGGGCTACTCCGGTCACGGGTTTATGCTCGCGCCGATGGTCGGCCTGATCATAGCCCAGGAACTCCTGGGACAGGAGCCTGAGATACCAGCGGTCAAGCACCTGGATCTGGGCCGTTTCGCCCGCGGGGAGCTTATCCTTGAACCGTCGGTGGTCTAGCAAACCAGAAGGGGGAGATCTGTCAATGCATGAGGCAACTATGGACTACCTGGGCCGCTGTGCCAGGCTGCGCGCAGAGGCTGTTCGGGCGGAAATCGACCTTACGGTCGTGAGCCCGTCGTCCGACATGACGTACCTGTGCGGGTACGTTCACAGGCCCAGCGACCGGCCGACGATGCTCATGATTCCGGCCGAGGGCGAGCCCTTTGTCGTAGCCCCGGTCCTTGAGGCGATGAAGGCTGAGACCAAGACCGGGGGCCTATTCAGAGTCGTGCCATGGGCGGAAACCGAGAACCCGTTCGCTGTATTGCGACGCGAGGCGCCGGCAAGGGTCCAGAGGCTCGCCGTGGCCGAACAGATGTGGGCGGGCGACCTCCTCCGCCTGCAGGAGCAATTCACCGGCGCCGCGGTCGTGAATGCCCAGCCTCTCACCACTGCCCTGAGGATCCGCAAGTCGCCTGAGGAACTGGCCATGATCCGCGAGGCGGGCCGCATAGCGGACATCGTATACGCCCGGGCCCGAGAGCTGGATTTCGCCGGCCGCACGGAGGCAACGATGGCCGACGAGATCATCCGGCTGACCAAGGAGACCGGCGGGGCGCTCGGCACCTGCATCCTGGCTGCCGGGGAGAACAGCGCTTCGCCTCACCACTCGCCAGGGGAGCGGGCTATCCGGGACGGCGACTCAGTTTGGATGGACTACGGGGGCAGGGTAGCCGACTACCCGTCCGATGTCACACGCACCGTCTTCGTGGGAACCCCGCCGGAGGAATACCGCCGGGTCTACGACGTCGTACGCCGCGCCCAGGAGACGGCGCGCAGCGCCGTCAGACCGGGCCTGCCCTGCCAGGAGATCGACCGCATCGCCCGTAAAGTCATCATCGAGGCCGGATACGGCGGAGGGATCCTGCACCGCACCGGCCACGGGCTGGGGCTCGACGGTCACGAACACCCCTACATGGTTGAGGGGAACGGGGCCCTGCTTGAGCCGGGAATGGTGTTCAGTGTCGAGCCGGGCATCTACCTCAAGGGCAAGTTCGGGGTGCGCATCGAGGACATCGTGGCCGTCACCGCCGACGGAGTCGAGGTGTTTAACCACAGCTCCCACGACCTATTCACCGTGAAGTAGAAAGCCGGAGGTGCAGTCAGACAATGGCAGTCGAGCGTGAGCGCGAGACCGGCCGGACATGTCCGCGTCTGGTCATCCGTGACGCGATGGTGGTCAGCGGGCGGGGCACGCCCGCCGAGGGACCGATGGACCTGGTTATAGGCGGCGGCGTCATACAGGACGTCATCAGGGTGGACCCGGTTACGCTGGGGAGATACCCCTCTGGCTGGCGCCGTCCCGAGGGTGATTACGTGATCGATGCCAGCGGCATGTACGTCATGCCTGGCATCGTTGACACCCACGCCCACATCCCCACGGATCCCTCCCGTTGCGGGCCGGACGGCTGGGACTACGCCTACAGGCTGTGGCTGGGGCACGGCGTGACGACGCTGCGGACGATGGGTTTCGGCAACGAGGCCGTGCTCTACGGGCACCGCCGGCAGGTGAAGGAGGACGGCACTGTTGCCATCCCAGGGCTGGTCATCCTTCACGGCTGGCCGCAGCCGTCGCGATTTACGCCGGCCCAGGCGCGCGAGGAGGTCCGCCGGGCACACGAGGCCGGCGCCGACGGTATCAAGTTGCTCACCATCGAACCCGACCTGCTGGAGGCCATCTGCGACGAGGCGCGCAACCTCGGGATGCCGGCCGGAGTGGGCATCCATCTGGCCCTCAACAGCGAGGTCGACGCCGCGACGGCCTCGAACGCCGGAGTGCGCACAATTGAGCACACGTACGGCATTCCGGAGGCCGCGATACCGGGAGTGCAGAACTTCCCGCCCGTCTACAACGAGATGGACGAGCTCGCCCGCTTCCGGCAATCGGGCTACAACTGGTCCGAGGCCGAGCGGTACCCCGAGCGCGTGGTCGGCGTCCTCGACACCATGATCAGGAACGGCACGGCGTGGAATCCAACCCTGTCGGTGTACGAGGCCAACCGTGACCTGATGCGTGCCCAGAGGGCGGTCTGGAACGACAGCTTCGTGACCCCGAGACTGCTGAAAAACTGGAGCCCGACCCCCGGAGTCCACGCCTCGTTCCACTTTGACTGGCGGACATCGGACGAGGTGGCCTGGAAAGAGAAGTACCGGCTCTGGATGAAATACCTCAATGTGTTCTTTGACCGGGGCGGGACGATCACCGCCGGATCGGACGCCGGGTCGCTCTACACCCTGTACGGCTTCTCGATGGTGCGCGAGCTTGAGCTCCTGCAAGAGGCCGGTTTCCACCCGCTGGATGCGGTGAAGATGGCCACAGCAAACGGGGCGAGCGTTCTGGGCCTGAACGACCGGGCGTGGGGCATACGCGTGGGCGCGCCGGCTGATCTGGCGGTCGTCGACGGCAACCCGCTCGAGAACTTCAAGGTCATGTACGGCACCGGGGTCGAGCGCTTTCTGGACGATCGCGTGACCAAGGTCCAGGCCGGCGGGGTCCGGTGGACCATCCGGGGCGGCGTGGTTTTCGATGCCCGGGCGTTGCTGCAGGATGTGCAGGAGTACGTGCGGAGCCTGAAGGCGTAGACGTGCTGGCGCGGGGATTGAGCGTCAGCGCCCAATCGATGCGCTTTGATTGAGCGTGTGAGCCCAATCGGGCGGCTGCGACTATGCTGTGGCGCACAATATGAGGTCATGGCCGGATCTATGTCCGGCGCATGACCAAGCATCTACCGTATCGGAGGGAGCCCCGCTGGCCAGAGATGATTTCGCGGTATCCACCGACACCAGCCTAACCGTCCGCCCGCTGGTGATGGGCCGCCACGGCGTCGTGGCGGCAGGCCACTTCTTGGCGGCCCGTGTCGGCGAACACATCCTGAGCGCGGGCGGAAACGCCATCGACGCCGGGGTGGCCGCCGGGCTGGCCATCAACGTGCTGCTATTTGACCGGACCAGCTTTGGCGGCGTAGCTCCGATCATCCTCTACCACGCGAGGAGCGGCAAGCTGCTCACGCTGGATGGGCTGGGCGTGTGGCCCCGCCTGGCCAACCTGGAGCATCTGCAGCGGGAGTACGGCGGCCGGATGCCCGAGGGGATCCTCCGCTCGGTTACACCGGGGGCGCCGGATGCGTGGCTGACCGCTCTCGAGCGCTTCGGCACGCTCACCCTTGGCGAAGTGATGGAGCCGGCGCTGGAGCTGGCGGCCGACGGAGCGCCGACCTCGACTTGCGTGGCTGGTACGCTGCGCGGGCTGCGGGGGAGCATTGACAAGCTTGACCCGGTCGCGGTCGAGACGTTTTTCCCGGGACGACGCGCCCCCGACCCCGGTACGGTATTGGTCCAGCCAGACCTGGCGCGGGTGTTCAGGGCCCTGATTGAAGAAGAGGCAAGGGCCCGCAGGCTCGGCGCTGAACGGCGAGCGGCGATAGGGCAGGCCCGCGACCTTTTCTACAAAGGTTGGATCGCCGAGGAGATCGACGCTTTCCACAAGGCCCACGGGGGCTGGATGCGCCGTGAGGACCTGGCGGCGCACGCGGTCGAGGTCGCGCCGCCGCTACATACCAGCTACCACGGGTATGACGTCTACACGTGCGGCCCATGGTGCCAGGGGCCGCTGCTCATCCAGTTCCTGAACATCCTGGGATGCTTCGAGGTCGATTCTTTCAAACACAATTCGTTCGAGTACCTGCATCTGCTGATCGAGGCGATGAACCTCGCCCTCAGCGACCGCGAGAACTTCTACGGCGACCCCCACATGGTTGACGTGCCGATCAACGGACTGATCTCCAAGGAGTACGCCAGAGAGCAGGCAGCCAGGATCCGGTCTGACCGGGCTGCGGGGGCCATGCCGGCCCCCGGCAACCCCTGGCGCTTCGAGCCTGGAAGCTCGCACCGCTCTGTCGCGCCCATCGATGTGTCCCGGTACGTCGCCAGCGCGGGCAGTCCGCCAGGGGACACCAGCTACGTGGCTACCGGGGATCGTGAGGGCAACCTGTTCTCGGCAACACCCAGTGACCCGGTATTCCACACGCCGATGATCCCGGGGCTCGGCTTCTCGTGCTCGGGGCGTGGAAGTCAGTCCCGTGTCGTGGCAGGTCACCCGAGCGCGCTGGCGCCGGGCAAGCGGCCGCGGCTGACGCCCAATCCGGCTCTCGTGATGCTTGGCGGCAGGCCGTTCATGGCCTTCGGGTGCCCGGGGGCGGACAGCCAAACGCAGGCAATGCTGCAGTTCTTCCTCAACCTGGTTCACTTCGGGATGAACCCTCAGCAGGCCATCGAGTCGCCCCGGGTCATGAGCCTCAACTACCCGGCATCCTTTGCTCCGCACCAGTACTACCCCGGGCGGGTTGACGTGGAATCGCGCATCCCCGCGGCGGTCCGTGCGCGTCTGCACAAAGCGGGCCACGATGTGCGGGTGGCCAGTGAATGGGCCGGGGTCATGTCTTCGGTGCATGCAGTGCTGATCAACCCGTCCACGGGTGTGCTGCTGGGCGCGGCCGATCCTCGCCGGCCGGGCGCCGCGATTGGTTGGTAACTGCGCCCGAGACGCTCGGGACAGACCTCGAGGCCCCCAAGAAGGTAAGTGCGGGGGACCAGCGAAGCGGTTAGCGTCGCTTTCGCGGGTCAGTTTCCAAACGTCGCCCGGTGGGTTTGGTTGAGCCCAGCCCGCCCGCCGATGCCGCTCGACCCTTCGGGCTCGATGAGGTGATCTCGTACAGCAAGCTCCTGGTTTCTACGCGCGGAGGTGTTCCTGACCGTATTCAGTTTCATGGTTTCCGACAGAAGGGGGAAGGGCAGTGGGAGCCATGTATTCGGGTGTTCAGGGGTTCCGTGGGCGGCGCAGCCGCAGCCTCAGGACTGCCGCTTGGTGTTGGCTGGTCGTGTTTCTGGTTGTTGTGTTGGTGGCGGGAAGCGCCCTGGCGCACGTCAAGGACTGGTACGAGTGGTGCAACGACCCGGCGACGGGCAAGCCCAAGCGTAATCTCAAGGTCTGGGTCGACCCGGCGGCCGGCGATCAATGGAAGCAGTGGACCCAGCAGGCCATCGACAACTGGAACAACGCCAACACCGGTTGGACCCTGCAGATGACGGATCAGATTGAAGGCGCAGACGTCACTGTGCACACCGCGCCCATCCCGGCCCGAGCAGACGGGACGACCGTGCTCGGGCGGTGCCAGAGTGACTTCGACAGTACGACCGGTGAGGTGATTGGCGCAACGATCACCGCCAACAGCACCCAGAACTGGGGCACGACCGGCGATGACACCGTCGATCCCGTAAAGATGCTGAAACACGAGCTTGGTCATACCATGCGTCTGACGCACTCCGAACTCGGCAACCTGATGGAGGAGGCCATGGGCGAGGGCGACCACGATCGCGCTCCCAACAACGACGATATCGACGAAGCCAAGCAGGCCGCCAGCTCAACCCGCCCTGAGCCCGAAAAGCGGGTTGAGGCCGGCAAGACCAACCTGACCTTGGGCCCGGCCGGTCTGGCCGTTGCGACCGTGGATCACGACGCGTGGGCAGCGCATGGTGCGCCGCTGGCCATCTACCCTCTGGAGGGAATAATGCTTCCCGACCCCCTGGCGGTCCCGGAGGGGCTGGAGCGGGTACTGGTGGCGGCCGGCGTCTTCCCGCTTGAGGCCGACTTCACGTTGCCGGCAGAGTTGTCGCTTACCTGGGAGGAAGGCGCCGTTTCCGGGCTGGCTATGGTCGGGGAGCTGCACGGCGCTTTGCTGCCACCCGTCGACCCCGCAGGGATGACCCCCGTGCGCTGGGCGTCCGATCCCGCGGAGCCGGCAGGCGGCACGTGGATGCCTCTTGCAGCCGGCGCGTCGTTTGAGTTTGCAGCCCGTACCGGCAAGTTCAACGTTGCCAGCGGCGGAATCTACGGGCTCGCCGCGCCGGCCGAGGGAGCGCGGCCCCCGATCCAAGGGGTGTATGCATTCTCGGACCTGCCGTCAGTATCCGAGGCGCTGGTCGCCCGGGCCCTGACCGAACTCCGGACGCTGGACGTCTACCGTGGCTACCCGGATGGAACGGCCCAGCCGGGGAGAAACCTGACCCGTCTCGAGTTCTTCACCCTCGCCGTGCGCCTGGCGGGCGGCGAAGAGTCGGCAGCGGGCCTGGCCGACACAAAGCCCGACTTCGCGGATGCCATCCCAACCTGGGGCTGGGGCTATGTCAACCAGGCCGTGGCGATGGGGCTGGCCCGCGGGTATGACGATGGTACGTTCAAGCCGCTAAACGACGTGAAGGGCAACGAGGCCCTGACCGTGCTGATACGTGTCCTCGGCCCCGCATGTGCCGCCGTTGCCGATGCGCAGCCCTGGCCGCTGGGCTATATCGATGCGGCGCTGGAACTGGGTTTGCTGGATGATATCGCGGAGCTTGTGACCGGAGACCTGAGCGGCTGGTATGGCGGGTTCATCGACCGGGGCGAGATGGCCGTCCTGACCCTCGCCGCAGCCTGGGGGCCGGTTCGCTATGACGGTGCCGGCAACGTTGTGCCATCTTTGACTATCGCCGGCTCGGCAGGCTGGTGGCGTGCGACTGTCAGGGTGGCCGCCCGGACCGCCGACGGCAGGCGATGGGCTCTGCGCGGTGCGGTCAATGCTCCGGGCCACGGGGCAGTGGACAGGCTTGAGGTTGGCGAGAGTCCGTATGTTGTACCAGGTGCGGGTCTGCCTCAGGCGGGGCAATCAGTGACCGTCTGCGGCAACGCCAGGACGGTGCACGCGGTGCTGGCAGGGGGCACGCCGTAGTCTAATCGCCCTTGAGGCAATCGGGGAGGGCTCGCTCCCCTTTAGGGCGAGCCCTCCCGCGCAGTTCGCTTTTCTGGCAGCTTGGCTTTCCTACCCCAGCCACGAACTCAAATCGAGCGGCACCTGTCCCCACTTCCGGTCGGCCGTCCCGCCGTACTGGCCCCGCCAGAACATCCTGATGAAAGCCGCGTCGACCTTGTACCCCAGCTGCTTAAGAACCGCCCAGGCGTGCGGGTTGCCCCCGTAGCAGGGGACTTTGAGTCGCGCTGCACCCGCTGCCTGTGCGGCCGCCTCGCACGCCGCAAGCAAGGCCCCGGTGGCCTCGGCTGACCCAACCATGATCCAGACCAGCGGGTCCGCCGGGGGCGTCGTGTCCATGAACCCTGGGCTGCGGTATGCGCGAAGATGCAGCACCGCGTAGCCCGCCAGCCTGTCGGCGCCGTCCAACGCCACGTATGTCGGCCCCATGCCGCTCCTGGGCACCGCGTCAAACTCGCCGGTATGGTCAAGGCCCGGCGTCACCAGGCCTGCCAGCTTGCGTGCCTCCTTGATCCTTGATGCCGGGCGGGCCTGTCCGGCGGCGCCCCAGGGGAGAATCGTAAAGTCCCCGACCTTTGCGCCGTCTGTCGGGTCAAAACGGCCCGTAGCTCCGGCAGTCGCCGCGTCTCCGGCCCTAGCCGCACCCACTGCCGGGCCGAGGTCCCGGGCCGCGAGCAACCTGACCCCGCGTGCGAGAAACCCCCGCTTTTCATAGATGCGCACGTTTTGGGCGATGGAGGTTTCCAGCCCGACGACCGTTGCCCCGCCGTCCGCCGCACGGGTGCAGAACCCTTGCATCAGGGCCGTGCCGACGCCCCGCCCCATGTGCTCGGGGAGCACGCCGAGCGGCCCGATCCACGCCGTGTCCCCCCAGCGGTGCCCGATGCCGTACCCGATGACCTCGCCGTCCGTATCAGCCACAATGCACAGGTCGGAGGCGGCTCGCCGGAAGTACTCCAAGCCCATCCGGTGCCTCCCGTGATCAATGGGATGCCCGCCGAAGCGCTGCGCGGCCAACGAAAAGGCGGCAAGGTCGACTCGCGAAACATCCGGAAGATCGTCGTCGGTCATGGTGCGGATGCGGCACTCGGGCATTGATGCACCTCCGGGTGAGTGTGGCAGTCTGCGTCCTGCACTCAAGAGTATCACCGGCCTTCGGCGGCAGCCAGGGGCGCAAATGGCCTTGACAGGATTCACGCCGTCAGGCCGCCAATCCATGCCCGTCGGGCGAGGGGGCTCTCTCGTAGAGCCCCCCTTGATTTAGGGGGGTAGCCACCGGTTGGGTGGGACCATGCCGACCGTTGGCCGCGCCGGGACGCAGCGCAGGCGAGTCTCTTTCTACGGGTACTGGTCGACCGTGCGGCGGACAGGTACGGCGCACGCATCGTCCTCTGATGCCCGTAGGGTCTGGATCGACCCCTTGCGACCGTGTGGCTCTACGCCGGGCTGTACGGGATCGGCATCGGCTGCCGGCCGATCATGGGCTTGGGGGTGAGGAGCACGTTCGGTCTGGCCCATTATGGGGCGGTCTTCGGTGTGCTCAACATGATCTGATGATCTACATGCTGGGAAGCTCGGGCGGAAGGCGCTCCGATTCATCGTATCCTCTTTGAGCTGTGGGCTGTCTTGCGGCCGTCCCCGGAACGCTCTCGGCGGAGGCAACGGTCAGTACTACGGACCGCCGCCCGGGCATGTTGCGAGGTTTCGACTGAAGGCTCAGCGAGGTTAACGCAGCTCACCCGGCGAAACCTCGTCCCTGGCGCACGGCGCAGCAGACAGGGGGTCCGTTCGTGAGGCTATCGCTCGTCACGTTACCCTACAACGCGCAAGGAAAGGGCCAGGGCGGGGCAGGGGGTCCGGCGGTGCTGCTCGCCACTGATCTTCTCAGCAGGCTGTCCGGGCAGGGACACAAGGTCGCGCGAGTCCGGACCGTTGAGCTTTCCGCAGACGAAGAGCATGCCTACGGTGGCTGGAACCGCGTGGGCGTCGCCAACGGCCACCTGGCTGACCTCGTTGCTGACGCACGTCGGGACGGCGACTTCGTGCTGGGCCTTCTGGCCGACTGCAACGCGGCGCTCGGTATGCTCGGCGGGCTGGCTCGGGGGACCGACCCGCGCTGGCCGCGTCGCGTCGGTCTGGTGTGGATTGACGCCCACGGCGACTACAATAGCCCCGAGACCAGCCCCAGCGGGATGCTCGGCGGGATGCCGGTGGCTGTCGCCTCTGGAAAGTGCCTTCACGCCCTCCGCCTTCAAAGCGGGTTGCGGGTACCCCTTCAGCCGCCGGATGTCGTCATGGCCGGGCTGCGCGA
>JAUYEG010000149.1 GCA_030691505.1 Bacillota bacterium
CCGTGTTCGCCGCAAATTCCGACCTCAAGATCTTTTCTTGTTTCTTTTCCTCTGTCTTTCCCAATTTTTATTAATTCCCCAACTCCATTTTCATCAATTGTGACAAAAGGGTCTTCTCTAAAAATCTTTTTCTCAAGGTAATCCGGCAAAAATCTCCCGGCATCATCTCGAGAAATCCCTAAGGTGGTTTGGGTAAGATCATTAGTCCCGAAAGAAAAGAAGTCAGCTTCTTTCGCAATTTCGTCAGAGTTCAGGGCGGCCCGGGGCAATTCAATCATTGTACCAATTTGATAATCAAAACCGCTGGCAGAGAATTTATTTTTTATTTCTTCGCAAATCTTTTTGATTGAATCTTTGATAATCTTAAATTCTTCTAACCCCAAAACTAAAGGGATCATAATTTTAGGAACAACTTTGATATTATCTTTTGTTGAAAGTTCGCAAGCGGCCTCCATTATTGCTCTTGTCTGCATTTCATAAATTTCGGGAAAGGTAATGCCTAATCTGCATCCACGATGCCCAAGCATCGGGTTTAGCTCTTTCAAGCTTTCTGCTTTGACCTTAAGAACTTCAAAAGGGACTTTAATTTTTTCTGACAATTCTTTGATATCTTCGTCTTTCTGAGGCAGAAATTCATGTAACGGGGGGTCGAACAAGCGGATAATCACCGGTTTCCCTTCCATTATTTTAAAAATCTCTGTAAAATCGCTTTTCTGAAGCGGCTCAATTTTTTTCAAAGCGGCTTCTCTTTCGTCTTTATCCCCGGCTAAAATCATCTCCTGGAAAACACTGATTCTGTTTTCTTCAAAAAACATATGTTCTGTCCGGCAAAGGCCGACTCCTTCGGCCCCAAAAATAAATGCCTGAGCGGCTTGTTCTTTAGTATCGGCATTGGTTAAAATCCTAAGCGTTCTTATCTCATCGGCCCATTTCAAAATTTCTGTTAAATCTTCAGAAACCTTGGGAAGATAGGTCGGCACTTCGCCTATGACAATTTCTCCAGAGGTTCCGTCAATTGAAATTTTTTCTCCTTTTTTAACGATTTTTTCTCCGATCTGGAATTGTTCTTTTCCATAATCAACATAGATCGCTTCGCATCCTACAATGCCCGGCTTTCCCATTGCCCGAGTAACAAGCGCAGCGTGGCTGGTATATCCTCCTCGGGCGGTTAAGACGCCTTCGGCTGCGGCAATGCCATGGATGTCG
>JAUYEG010000158.1 GCA_030691505.1 Bacillota bacterium
CGGCGAGGGCGAGGTCGTGCTCCTCGGCTGCCGGCCGCAATTCCGGGCGCAGACGCACGGGACGTTCAAGCTGCTGTTTAACTGCCTGTACTAGGACAATGCGCGAGAGGCTGGACGATGCGGGTGCGGTGGGCGGGGCCCACCGCATCCGCGGTTTGGAGCCATGCCAGGCGTTATGCGTCACAGCCTAACAGGTCCGGCCGTGTTGGGCTCAGGCGCACAACAGCGGTCTGCGGGTTGAGCTCTGGCGCACAACGCAGCACTGCCAGAGGGACAGGGCGGGAGGGTACCCCCCGCCGTTCGCCGAACTAGAATCTGACCGGAGACCAGCAGCCAGGGAGGCTGATCGCTGTGGATGCCATTGAGGCCATGAAGTCAAGGGCCAGCGTGCGGAAGTACGACCCCAGGTCCATCCCCAAGGAGATTGTGGAGGACATCGTCGACTGCGGGCGCCTCGCCCCGACGGGTGCTAACGCTCAGGGCTGGGTGTTTGTTGTGGTAACGGCGCAGGAGGTGCGTGGCCAGATCGCCGATCTTTGCCGTTACGGCAAGTTTATCCGGGATGCCGGGGCGTGCGTGTGCGTTTTCTGCCGCAAGGATACCCTGTGCGAGGTGGAGGACGCCTGCGCGGCCACCGAGAACATGATGATTGCGGCGGTAGCTCATGGGCTGGGCACGTGCTGGGTCAATTCGCACCGCAAGGTCCACTCGACGGACATCGAGCGGCTTCTCGGCTGTCCGGAGGGATATGAGCTCGTGACGATGTTCAGCCTGGGCTACCCGGCGGAGATTACGCGCAAATCCAAGAAGACCTTGGAAGAGGTGCTGCGCTGGGAGAGGTTCTAGGGCCAGGGAGCGGGCGCCGCGTCAGGCGCCGCCGCCGAGTACCCACTGCGCGACCGCCTGCGCCAGCTCCACCCTTGACCGCCCTAGGCCGTGGTCATCCTGGAAGCTGATCATGCGCACGCGCGCGGCCCCGGCTGCCACGAGAGCCCGGTAAAGCGGGAGCATGATCCCCTCGATTGTAACCTGCCGGTCATCCCAGGCTGAGACCAGCAGGATGTCGCGGCCGGCCAAGTCCGGAGCCTGAGCCTTCAGATCGTGGTAGACCGGATTGGCGATCAGCCAGTCGATACCGGCCTCAGTGCCGCCCTCGAATACCACTGTGCCTGATTGCTCCACCTGCCGGAACATACCGCGGAACATGCCCGCAAAGGCGTCGTCCCGTACCCGGCCAGGCGGTGGCCCAGGCCGAGCATGTCGTCGCCTCCTCCGGGGAAGCCCTGGATGAGCAGCACCGGGATGTCGTTGCGCGGTGCCAGCCCCTGTCGAAACCATCCGCACAGTTCGTAGCCGTCGCTGCACAGAGAAACCCGCGTGGCCATGGGACCCGCCTCCTCCGAGGTTGGCTGTGGAGGGTTAGCGATGGGCATGGGAGATTCGTGTTTGGCGCGGGACTTCGCCCGATGGACCGTGTGGTCCTGTCCCGGAGTACCATCAGGTTTGCCTGTGCAAACACCCTGTGACTATCTAGGTAAGCAGGATTGCCCACACCCCTCAGCCAACACACGGATGCGGGTTGGACCGTCACCCATGCTGTGAGGCATGGCGCGGCGCGGCTGGATGGCGCGCCGATCGGCAGACCGAAAGGGGGTTTCGCCTTGGAGAGCAAGCCCAAGCTGGATGTCAGCCGTTCGCTGGCCATGTTTGTGGAGGCCAAGCGGGTTTCGCCGGGCGGGGTGATGGGGATCAGGCGGCCCTACAATTTTGTGGAGGGCGAGTACCCGATCTTCATCACCCACGGGTACGGCGGCCACATCGTCGACGTGGACGGCAACGACTATATCGACATGCTCTGCGGGTACGGGCCGATCATCTTGGGATACGTCGAGCCGGAGATCAATCAGGCGGTCATCGAGCAGATGCACAAGGGGTTTTGCTTTTCGCTGGTGCAGCCGGTCCAGAACGAGCTATCAAAGCGCCTGATAAAGCTGATTCCCTCGGCGGAAATGGTCATCCTGACCAAAACCGGGTCTGACGCGACGAGCGTGGCCGTGCGGGTGGCGCGGGGCTACACCGGCAAGTCCAAGATCCTGCGCTGCGGGTACCACGGCTGGCATGACTGGTGCGTCGAGGTGCCCGCCGGCGTGCCGGAGGAAGTGCACCGGCTGACGATCGAGTTTCATTACGGGGACCTGGATGGGTTGGAGAAGCTGCTGCAGGAGCACAGGGGCGAGGTCGCGGCGATCATGATCACGCCCGTGGGGCATCCGACGGCCGCCCCCGTGGTGCCGCCGCCGCCCGGCTACCTGGAGGGTGTGCGGGCGCTGGCCGACAAGTACGAGGCGGTCCTGATCTTCGACGAAGTCCGCACCGGTTTCCGCGTGGCATTGGGCGGCGCTCAGGAGCGCTACGGGGTGGTCCCCGACCTTTCCACGTTTGGGAAGGCCATGGCCAACGGGTACGCCATCAGCGCGTGCGTCGGCAAGGCCGAGATCATGAAGGTCGTGGAGAAGAAAGTATTTATCAGCTCGACTTTTTTCCCCAACAGCGTGGAGATGGTCGCGGCGATGAAGTGCATCGACATCCTGGAGCGCGAGAACGTCGTCGAGAGCCTGTGGCGGCGCGGCACGGACTTCCTGGGGCGACTGCGGGGGCTGGTGGCGGAGTCGGGCGTGCCGTGCACGGTCTCCGGCATCCCGCCGATGCCGTTTGTCACGTTTGACCGGGCGGACGACAAGTACCGGGAGCGCCGTACGGCTTTCTACACCGAGACGATCCGGCGGGGGTTGTTCATACAGCCGTACCACCACTGGTACATCGCCCACCGGCACACGGATGCGGACTTGGAGCACGCGCTGGCGGCCATAGGTGAGGCCTTGGAGTACGTCGGAGAACACTACCCGAGGGGGTAGGCGTTCGGGCTCAGCTGGTCTCGGCAGGGGATAGGCGGAAGGCGTAAAGGAGAGCGGGTGCGGTGGCCACCGGCCACCGTCACCCGCTTGTCTATCAGTCCGGCCTGCAACTAGATCCTAGTTACGACGGGTTGAGGACACGCCCGACGAACAGCACCGCCCCGGTCTCAATGTCCCGGATGAGGAACACGAACGGCCGGTCGATGCTTACGACCCGCGGCTCGGCGGGCATCGCCGTCAGCCGCATGATGACTGCGGTCGCGGCGGCGGCCTCGGTGCCAGCCTCATCCACGGCCACGAAGGCCTTGTGAACCACCTCGGAGATGTATAGATCGCGCACGCCCGTCATTGCGGAGAAATCGGCGGCCCCCGAGAACGCGATGGGCATGCCCATTTGGGCGAGGGTGTCGCCCAGGCCGAACTCGCTTTCGAATTTGAACTTGGGCATGGTCAGGCTGAGGCGTTCCGAGCCGGTCTGTTCCAGGATCTCGCCCAGCAGGGCGGCGTCAAGCCGGCCCTCGAACTCGTCAAACCGCCCGCTGTCCGGCAGCAGGACGACCATCGAGAGTTCGCCGCCGTCGTAGGGCAGCTCAACCGCTTGATACCCGTCGCCGGACGCGTAGCCGAGGTTCTCGGTCAGGGACATCATCGGCACGGTGGCCTTACCGCCGTCGAGCAGGTGCCAGGAGCCGTCGGCGGTCGCATCCTTGTCAAACGGGAACTGCCATGCGGCGTTGAAGTAGATCGCGTTGGTCAGGACAAGGCGTGTCAGGCGGTCGATCATGCCCTTGGCGATGAGGTCCTTGATGCGTCCCTCGGTCTGCTTGCTGACCCAGTCGTTGATGGTCACGCGGCACCGCTCGGGATCCTTCACGTAGTCGACGAGGCGGATCCCGGCGCCGTAGTTTTCGGCGAGGGTGTCGAGGAAGGCAGGCGCCCAGTGAAAGTCCTGCTGTCCCCAGATGGCATTGACGATGTTGAGGCGGAAACCCTTGCTGTCTTTCCCCGCAGCCCCCTTGCCGCGCGAGGCCAGTTCCTGGTCAAGGCCGTTGAATGCCTTGTGCAGGGCATCCTGGGCGAGGTGGAAGCGGAGGGTCTGGGCCATCTGTTCTTCGGTTTCGCCCCGCGCGCCGGCGTAGGTCATCGCCAGGGCCAGCGAGATGCTGTGCGGCGAGTAGAACAGGTTGCCGCTCGCTTCACTGCTGAGGGCCTGGTAGAGGTCGAATGCAAACTCAGTGTCGCCGCCGACGAGGGCGGCCAAGTCGGCATCGCTGATGTTGGGATTTGTGACCCGCGGCCTGTCGGATGCGGCGGCGTCCTTGGGCTTGAGCGTATTGCACCCCCACACGCTCAATGCCAGTGCCGCGATGAGAACAAGGCCGATGAACCTGCGGAGCCGGGAGCAGATGCATCTCATATGAAAAAACACCTCCATCCACTGAGACGGTGAGACGGGCAAGAAGGTTCGCGGGGCGGGCATGAATTGCCGGTCGGGGATTTACGCCCGGTCGTGGAGAGTGGACGGAGCGTCATCGGCCCCCGTCCACCCACATCCGCGTTTTGAACTCAGCTTTGGCGCAGGACTACGACGGGTTTACGACCCGCCCAACGAACAAGACCGCCCCGGTCTCAATGTCCCGAATGAGGAACACGAACGGCCGGTCGATGCTCACGACCCGCGGATCGGCCGGCATGGCCGTCTCGCGCATGATGACCGCGGTGGCGGCGGCTGCCTCGGTACCGGCCTCATCAACCGCCACGAAGGCCTTGTGAACAACCTCGGAGATGGCAAGGTCACGCGAGCCGGTCATCCCGGAGAAGTCCGCCGCCCCGGAGAAGGCGATGGGCATTCCCATGCCGGCGAGGATATCGCCGAGGCTGAACTCGCTCTCGAACTTCCACTTGGGCATGGTCAGGCTGAGACGCTCCCAGCCGATTTGGTCCAGGATTTCGCCCAGCAAGGCGGCGTCGAGCTGGCCCTCGAACTCGTCAAAGCGCCCGCCGTCCGGCAGCACGATGACCATCGAGAGCTCGCCGCCGTCGTAGGGCAGCTCCACAGCCTGGTAGCCATCGCCCGCCGCGTAGCCGTAGTTCTCGGTCAGGGCCATCATCGGCACGGTGACCTTACCGCCGTCGAGCAGGCGCCACGCGCCGTCGGCGGTGGCGTCCTTGTCGAACGGGTACTGCCACGCGGCATTGAAGTAAATCGCGTTGGTCAGGACGAGGCGGGTCGCCTGGTCGATCATCCCTTTGGCGATGAGGTCCTTGATGCGCCCCTCGGTCTGCTTGCTGACCCAGTCGTTGATGGTCACGCGGCACTTTTCGGAGTCCTTCATGTAGTCGACGAGACGGATCCCGGCGCCGTAGTTTTCGGCGAGGGTGTCGAGAAACGCCGGCACCCAGCGGTAATCCTGCTGTCCCCAGATGGCGTTGGTGAGGTTAAGGCGGAAACCCTTGCTGTCCTGGCCCGCGGCGCCCTTGCCGCGCGACTCCAACTCCTGG
>JAUYEG010000101.1 GCA_030691505.1 Bacillota bacterium
ACCTGCTGACTCTGGCGTGGGACCAGACCGACCCGGGACCGACGCTCCCGGACGAGATCGTGAAAAAAGCGGCGGCGCGCTATCAGGAGATCTACGAAATCCTGACCCGGTAGCGAGTTGTCGGCCGTGGTGCGGCGTTACTTCGAAACCGAAAACTTTAAATCCCAGCCGAATCCGGTCGTGCCGTGGGTGGTCATGATGCCGACCCGCCGCCCGCCCCTGCTCGCCGAGAGCCTGAACGAGTAGCATTCCCCCTCCTGGTTCCGAGGCAGTTCGGCCTTCAGCCAGGTTTCGGTGGTGGAGCGGCTCAGGACACGGCCGGCGGAAGCGTAGTCGCGGCCGCAGAGGAGCCGGTCGACGCTCACGTTGTAGACTGTCCCCGGATCGAGCGCGTCCCAGGAGAACAGGAGCTTCCCGGGACGCACATTTCCAGCGCCACAGGGGACATCCCAGCCGTGGATCACGACACCGCTGTCGACCGGCTGCACCAGGCGCATCACGGCGCGCAACGGCACTTCGAGTGCAGCGGGTCGCCCGGCCTCGAGCGTGAACTCGACCCAGGCGGTGAGATCACCCGGAAACATTTTCGGGTTGCCGGGCTCAAGGTCGATGCGCACGCTCATCGCGTACCGCCCGGGCGGCAACCCCCGGACCGTAAAGGCGCCTGCAGCATAGTCAACCAGGGGCTTCACCGTGGTCTTCTTCCCCTCCTCGCGAAACCAGAACAGGGGAGCCGGCGCCGCGGGGTTCGCGAACGGCTTCCCGTCGAACAACAGCCGCCCTTCGGCAACAACGGGAGAGGCATCGACCAGCGGCGGCGCAGAGAGGGACTGCGCCGACGGTGATACAACGGCCAATGGTTGCACAGGCACGGCTTCCGGCGTTTCGGTTTCAGACGCTTCGGCTGCCGGCGCGGAAGGCGTTGGAGCGGGAGCGCTGACGGGAGCCTCGGCGGAGGCGCCGGGGGCTGACGGCGCGGCCGCCTGCTCCTGCAGCACAGGCGCGACGAGCAGGGACGTCGTCGGCGCCGGCTGGTTGCGCAGGCGCACCGCGACCGCCACCAGCGCAATGAGCGCCAGGGCGACGCCGGCG
>JAUYEG010000006.1 GCA_030691505.1 Bacillota bacterium
GGACCCCACCGGTGGGGCGCTGTTCTTCTTCAACCCGGCCAAGACCAGCAACGCGTATATGCACAGCCTTACTGTCTCGCTGAGGATCGGCAACCACTCCTTCGTGCTCTAGCGCGGGGGAAATCAAGAGCGAGACACTGCGGCCGAGGGCCGTCCCGGATGACCGGGGCGGCCCGCTTCTTTTCCCTGCCGGGGCGGCGAACCGCCGCGCAGGATCCCAAAGGCTGCGGCGCTGCAGGAAGATGCTGTCCGGGTGGCCAACCAAACCGCAGGACAGTGGGAAGGAGCCAAAAGATGCTGCCGAGCACGCTGCAACCCGGCGACTGCGCACCCGGGTTCCGGTTGGCGGACGGCCAGGGCTGCGTCCACGATTACCAGAGCGCTGCCACCCGAACGCTGGTGCTGGTCTTTTTCCGCGGCAACTGGTGACCCCCCTGAAGGACGCAATTGTCGCAGTTGCGACAACGGGACCCGGAGTTCAGAGAGTACGAAGCGGAGATCGTCGCCATCAGCCCGGACGACCAGCAGGCGACGAAGGAACTGGTTGAGCGGCTGGAGCTGCCGTTTACGGTCCTGTCGGACCCGCATCTTGAGGCCGCCGGCGCGTATCACGTTCGCCATATTGATGAGCCCAGCGGGCGGCGGATCCCCCGGCCGGCAACCTTCGTCATCGGACCTGACGGCCTTGTGCTCTACGCCTACGTCGGGGAGAACGCGAGAGACCGGCCCGGCGAGGATGACCTGCTTGCGGTGGTTAGAGGCATAGCACAGGCTAAGTAGCCCCATACTGAAAACCCCGGTGGATGAGTAGCCGGGGTTTTTTCCATGGTGTTTCAACCTATGGCCCCTTTAATTCGGAAATGGTAATATGGGTCCGGCACTTGAACCGACCACGCGGCACGGAGGGGTGACCTTGCTTTTAATCCAGGGATTGAGCAAGACCTATCGCGGTTCTCAGACCAAGGCGGTTGACGATCTCCACCTCGACGTGCGCCGGGGCGAGATCTTCGGTTTCCTGGGCCCCAACGGCGCAGGCAAGACTACTACGATCAAGGCCGTGGTGGGCCTGTTGCGGCCCGATACCGGCCGGATCACGGTGGACGGCACAGACGTCTGGACGTCGCCAATCCCGGCCAAGAGACTCATGGGCTTCGTTCCCGACACGCCGGAGATGTATGACAAGCTGACCGGCCGCGACTACCTGTCCTTCATCGCCGATGTCTTCGAGGTGCCCGCGGACCAACGCGACAAGCGGGCCGCCGAGCTGCTCGAGATGTTCGCGCTCAGCGACGCATTGCCTGACCTCATCCAGAGCTACTCCCACGGGATGAAACAGAAGCTCGCGGTCACCGCCGCGTTGCTGCACCGGCCGTCGCTGCTGATCCTCGATGAGCCTCTCACCGGCCTGGATCCGCGCTCGTCGCACCTTTTCAAGGAACTGATGCGCAGCCACTGCGACGAGGGCAAGAGCGTGTTTTTCTCCACGCACGTGCTGGAGGTCGCCGAGCGGCTCTGCGACCGGATCGGGATTATCAACCGCGGCCGCCTGGTCGCGGTGGGCACAATGGACGAGCTTCGTCAGAAGGCCGCGTCCGGCGAATCCTCGCTGGAGGAGATCTTCCTGGAGCTGACGCGCGAATGAGACAGCTGTGGGCGGTCACCAAGGTTACGCTCAACTCGAGCTTCGGCATCTCGGCATTGCGCTGGCGGTACGTGCACCGGCGCGAGCGGCTCTGGGAGCCCATCCTGGTTCTGGTGGGCATCGGCACGGCCGTCGCCTTCTTTGGCTACGGCGCCTATCGCCTGTGCCTGGCGATGGCCAGCGTCGGCGCGGCGCTGGGCCAGCCGGAGCTGCCCCTGGGGCTGGCCGCGGTCACCGCGCAGGTCCTGGTCCTGATGATGGGCTTTTTCTTTGTGGTCTCGTCGTTTTACTTCTCGCGCGACCTGCCGTTGCTCGTCCCGCTGCCGATTAAGCCGGGGGCTGTCATTACGGCCAAGTTCCTGACCATTCTGGTCGGGGAGTACGTGACCATCAGCTTCGTATTCTGGCCGGCCGTGCTGGCCTACTCCAGATTCGCGCCTTTCGGCCTGGGAAAGGGCCTTGTCACTCTGCTCGTTTTCCTGATGCTGCCGGTGCTCCCGCTGGCGATCACCGCCCTCGCGGCGATGACGCTGATGCGGTCCATAAACCGCAGGCACCGGGACTTGTTCTTTTACGCGGGCAGCATTCTGTTCTTCGGCCTGTTCTTGTTCTGGCAGATGTCGCTTGGCCGGCTCCCGGAAAGCGACCTGCAGGGGTACCTGGAGAGCATCATCACCGCGCGGCTCGGGCTGGTGCGCGTTGTCGCTTCGCGCTTTCCGCCCGCACTCTGGGCAACGGCCGCGGTGCATGGCGGGGTTGCCCTTGAAGGGCTCCAGGGATTGCTGCTTACGGCCGCCTCCGCGGCCGCGTCCGTGGCGGTGCTGCGGGCGGCCGGAGAGCGCCTTTTCTACCGCGGGCTGATCGGCGGCGAGGAGGTGGCGCGGGGGCGCGCGGGGCGCGCGGGGAGACGGAGCCCCACGGGCGCGAGGACGGCGTCGAGGGACGCGGGCTGGACGGGCCTGCTCGCCCGGCCCCGGACGCCGCTCCGGGCCCTGGTGGCCCGCGAATGGGCCCTCGTCCTACGGACCCCTGTGTGGGTGATGAACAACCTGCTCCCCGGCATCATCGTGCCGCTGTTCATGTTTGTGCCGATTATGGCCACGGGCAAGCTCCAGACGGACCTGGGCAGACTGCTCGCCGTGCCCCAGGGCGCCACCATCGCCGGGCTGATCCTCGCCGGACTGCTGCTTTTCGTGGGCAGCGTGAGCGGACTGGCGGCAACGGCGCTTTCACGCGAGGGGCCGCGCCTATGGATCTCAAGGTCGATGCCCCAGAGCGCCCGCCTGCAGGCTGAGGCGAAGCTGGTCATGGCAATGACCGTCGTGGTGATCTCGGCCGTCCCGTCGGTCGCCCTCTTTGCGGTGGTTCTGAGATTGCCCGCATTGTACCTGGCGCTTCCGGCTATGGCGGGCATCCTGGGCAGCCTGGCGGCGATGTCCGTGGGCCTGCGCGTGGATATGGCGAGACCGATGCTGCGGTGGAAGGATCCCCAGGAGCCGGTCAAACGCAACCTCAACGCCCTGATCCCGATGGGGCTGTCCATGGCGATGATCGCCGCCGGGGTGCCGGTGGCGTCACAGATGATCAGCGCCCAGGTCAACGGTCTGCTAACCCATACCCTTTTTGTACTGGTGTTTGGCGGCCTCGCCTGGGTGGCGGTCGGTAACGTTCTTGGAAAGGCGGACGAGATCGTCGGGCGGCTGGAGGTCTAGCCTGGCCTGCTGGCCTGGCGGGCGTAGCGGCCTCCAGCTGGCCTGAAGCGGCCGGCCAAGCACGGTCAGGGGTCCACGGTAGCCGCGGAGGATGCCGGTCAGAATGCACTGGGTCGTCGTCTTGCCGGCCGCGTTGGGAGCCAGAGAGCAATCCGACAATGCATTATGGGTGAAACGGGTAGCGGTCATGAACAGGTAAGGAGCCCCTGCTAACTACGGGCCTTCGCTCTTAAGAGGGCTTTTCGGGCTCTTTCCCTCCTTGGTTTCGCGCGAATCCTGGCGGGGGCTCCGGTCCGGCTGTAGAAGGGCTCCGCAAGCCGCCAGATCGCCTGTCGGTCTATCACCCGGTTAACCGACCTGAGGAGGTGCTGCTGGGGGACCCGATCCGCGAGAGAGAAACCGTAGAAGAACTTCGTCTGGCAGCTGGGCTTCTTGGACATCAAGGCCATCATCACCGCCCGCGCCGCGTGACTTCGCCGTAGCAGCCTTCATGGCCTCCGATCACGGGCGTTTGGCAACAGGCTCGTGA
>JAUYEG010000150.1 GCA_030691505.1 Bacillota bacterium
CGGCAAGTGGTCGCAACGGCAGGGACTCACGGGTCAAAATGGATTGGAATCGGTGGTCGCAATCGTCTGGACTGAGTGGTCGAATTCAGCGGAATGCGCAAACCCTTGAGGCTGGGGCCTTACGCCACACTGGGGTTATCACTTTACTCGAGCAGGGCGGCGAACTCTGCGTATCGCTGTCTGATGTCTTTGCCACTGAAGCTGACCGTAACCTCCGCTTTGCCCACCTCGATCACCATGTCGATGGTGCTCTCGTCCTTCTTGCGACGGCGGCCGCCAATCAAAGCCCCGGCAAGGGTACCGACGCCCAACGTCAGGGCCCCGGCGATCACCGCGCCGGCTACCGCCCGGCCAGCGGACCGGTACCGCACAACGTCCTTGTCCATGCCAACGCCCACAATGCTATCCTTGGGGATCTCAACGAGCGGTTCCCAACGACGAGGGTCGTAGACCACGAGGTGGGTATCCGTCTTGCCAACCGCAACGTCACGCGGCTTCGGTAGCTTTGGGTGGCCACCCTCGTACTTTAGGGCTACGGTTCGCTTTCTCATCTCTGCGGCGGCGCGCTGTTTCTCCAAGAAACTCAATGGGCTCCCTCCTCGTCGCATACGAATCGGTAGACGACGCCACAGCCCGAGCTCCTCGACCCTTACCGTCATCGCCCGCCACCATTCGCCATCTCCTGCATCAATCCTTCAATCCTGCTGTACATCCACGGTCGCGTCATTGTGTTGGGGGGCCAGGGGTTGGCAATGGGGTACGGGGTAGGCTCAGCTGTCTTGCGCGGGGTGGATGGCGCCCGCGAGCGCGAGGAGGGTCCTGCGGAGCTCGAGCTGCCGACGTTGAACAAGCCCGGGCGGACCCGGCACGCAAGCTCGGCCACACCGGTCGTCAGGCGCCGATTAGCGTGAGCAGTCGCTGGGGGTTCATCGCCAGCAAGCGGTTTTGGCGAGCTATGGCGCCGGGCTGGTATATCCGCAAGAGACCAATGGCCAGGTTGCGCAGGGTGGCCATGGCCCGCGGCGCATTGCCGGTGCGGATGCGGCAGCGGTCCTCGTCGTAGGTCACGTCGCGGATATAGTGCAGGGCCTCGATCATCCAGTGGCCGCGGACCAGGGCGAGGACGCGGGCCTCGTCCGCACGATCCGCAGGCAGGCTGAGCACCCCGTAGGCGACTTCGCGCCGCTGGCGACCCTTACGGTCCCAGGTGGTGCGCTCGATGCGCAAGCCCTGGGCCGCATGGGGGAACCAGCTGCGGCGAACCGTAGCAGTGAGCTGAAGCGTGCGTCGTTCAATCCGCCCGTGGCCCTTTTCCTCCTCCGTGTACCGGGGGGGAAAGCTCCCAATCCTGGGCGGCGAGCAACTTGCGCAGTAACGGCTGGTTATCCTTGACGGTGAACACATAGTCCGCGCCCTTGTCCTCGACGAGGAAGCGCGCCAGCTCAGCTTGTGTGTGCATCGCGTCAGCGGTGACCACCTTGCCCCGCAGGTCCAGCGGCGCCAACAACCTGTTCGCCTCAGTGATCTCATTGGTCTTGGCGCCGATGGGCCGCTGGGCCAGCGTCACCGGTGTCTTGTGGGTCACCACCGCCATGAGCTGCCGCGGCGCTTGCCCGTCCTGGCCCGAACCGCGCAACGTCTTGCCATCGATCGCGACCGCTTCGTACAGTCCTGTCTGGCTCAGGAACTCTCCCACCACCCCGTCCAGGGCCTCCGCGTCGATCCGGGTCAGCGCGCGCCGGATCGTCGGCTCGCTGGGAGGCCGCAACCTCCTTCCGATAGACGAGGGACGACTGCCCAGGCGCAACAGCACTTCCCCGTCAAGGCTGGCCGCGAAGTCGGCGATGGCCCGAAAGCTCCGGCTGCCGGCCAGTACCCCGCAAACCGCGACCGCCAGGATGCTGACCTGACTGTGCCGGATTCCCCGCCGGTTCCTCCAGTCCGGCACCTTGGCCAGCGCGGCCAACAGCCCCTTCTTCCCGCTCAGCGGGATGCGGTTCAGGTCCACCCGCCTGCCTTGCGCTGACAGCGCCGGTACATCGAAGGGTTGCCTCAGCCAGCCCTCGGCCCCCCGGAACAGCGGCCGCAGCAGGTACTGCTTGGGCCGGCCGTGTTCCACGTACGCCATGGAGTGCTTGCCATAGCCCTCTGTCTCGCCAAGACACTGCCAACTCGCCGCGCGGTAGCAGGTCCCCGGGAAGCGACCCGGGTCAACGAAGGTTTCCGCCAGCACCACCGGGTGACCGTATACCGCCCGCCAGTCCTCCGCCAGGCGCCGCACGCTCAGCGCCAGCACGCGCGAGGCCAGATTCGGCACTTGCTGCGGGCCAGGCAGGATCAGAAACCGCCCGTTCTGAGCGATGAACCTCAGCCGCCTGTGCTTTTGCTGCGCTGTCCAGCCGATGAAGCGGTCCCGCACCGCCACCTTGAGCGCGGCCGAACACCAGCCTAAAAGCGCCACCCAGTGACCATCCATCTCCGCCACATGCAGGATCGTCTTACCCACCAGGTGGCGCAGCCCAAGATAGTGATGTTCCCGGATCAGCGCCTTCCACCGCCCAACCTCCCCCGGCGTGACCGGCCGTACCGCCACCTGGCGAAGCACATCGGAAGCCATGTACCGCTGGCCATCAAACACCACTGTGCGCTCCATGACCTACCCATACCACATCCGCGCCAAAAAAGCCAGACCCCTGTCTAACCCGCATCAGTACTGCCGTTGCCTATATCTTGACGCGGCCCTGTTGCCCTACCCCCTCCTTGCTGGAACGAGCCCAAGGATGGGACTCGGACGGATTCCGCTGTGGTGCGGCGTGCTCATCCTGTTGATGGGCTGCCTGCGGCGTGAAAGTCAGTTTGCCGCCTTGTCGCATTGCTGCGCGGAGCTCATGGAGCAATCCGGCTGGCAGCTCATCGACTCGCTGGTCAACGAACTGCACAGACCTGGGGGCGAGAATGCAGTCTCCATCGCCCAGCACCGCAAATCCCGCTTGCCGATGCGGACCCACATCGACATCATAGTCGGGCGCAAGCCCTAACCCCGGCCCTTGCCCTGCCGCTTCAGCCACAAGCTGTGGTAGCTCCGAACCGTCGCCGCGAACGTGCCCGCGTCATCCGACCTCCGGCGGTCCCGCAGCAGGTACCTGACTTCCGCCGTGGACAGCCCGGTATCTAGCAGCCGGAAAACCTCACACTTCAGGCTCCCCGGCTGAAGCCCGTATTTTCTCGCCGTGGCCAGAACATCTTCGTCCGTCGCTTTTAAGGACATATCTTATCACCCCTGCTAGACACTACAGCGGGCACAGAGATTTGTCACCTTACGCGCACCTTGACGGCGGCCGTGATGGATTTCGGGGGAGCTTATACGCCAGCCTTGATTGCTACCTATACGGGCGCCGTGATGCGTGCTTATACGGCAGCTTTGACGCCGGCCTGTACTGCGGGCGCGTATACTTGCCGCTTACACGAGCGGGTAGGATGTAAGCTGGGTGTAAACAAGGCCGCCGCAGATGTGGGCGTGGATGCGCACGATGGGGCGTACAACGATCCCCTACAAACACGCTTTTTCGC
>JAUYEG010000142.1 GCA_030691505.1 Bacillota bacterium
GCAAACGACAACCTGATGGAACAGCTGATCATGGTCGATGCGCTCATGCCCGCGTCGGCGCACCGGATCACAGCCTTGATCCCTTTCTACGGAAATGCGCGTCAGGACCGCAAGACCAGAGGCCGGGAGCCGATCACGGCCAAGCTCGTCGCCAACCTCCTGACGACGGCCAAGGTCTCGCGAATCCTCGCGGTCGACCTTCATGCGGGGCAGCTTCAGGGTTTCTTTGACCTCCCCGTCGACCACCTTTCATCGGTGCCGCTGATCGCGGACTACTTCGAGCGCAAAGGGCTTACGGACCTGGTCGCAATCTCGCCCGACCATGGGGGCATCTCCCGGACCCGCGAGCTCGCGGAGCGGCTGCACGTGCCGATCGGCATCGTCGATACGCGCCGGCCGGCGCCGAACGTGTCCGATGTGATGAACATCGTCGGGGATGTCGAGGGCAAGACGGTGGTCATGGTGGACGACCTCATCGACACCGCGGGCACGGTCACGCAGGCGGCAAAGGCGCTTATGGCCAGAGGGGCCCGCGAGGTATATGCGGCCTGCACGCATGCCGTCCTCTCGGGTCCCGCCGTCCGGCGGCTGGCCGACGCACCGATCAAGGAGACCATAGTCACCGACACGATTCCTCTTGGCGATAGGGCCAACGTAGGCCGTTTCACCGTGCTCTCGGTGGCGCCGCTGCTGGGCGAGGCGATTCTGCGCATTCACCAGGACCTGTCGGTGAGCAAGCTTTTCTTCTGACGTCTAGCCGCGGCGTTGGGCGGCGCCGCGCCAGGGTCAGGTTATCGACCGGCAAGCCTGCTGTTGGGTTTGACACGCCGCAGGCCCGTGGATAAGATACGAGAGGCACCCCAGACAGGCAGGTGAGCAGGTATTGGCCAGTGTTTCGCTAGGAGCGGTGACCCGTTCCGCCGGTAAGCCCAACCATGTGCGCCGCGCGGGCAGGATCCCAGCCGTCGTCTACGGTAAGGCTGTGACGGCCTACACGGTGGCCATTGACGGCCGCGAGCTACAGCGTGTCCTCGGCGGCGGGATCAACCAGTTGATCTCGCTCGAGATCGACGGCCAGACCACGACCGTGATGGTCAAGCAGATTCAGAGGCATCCGTTGCGCGGGCACGTGCTGCACGTGGACTTTCACGCCGTAGCCCTTGATGAGCCGATCCATGCCCGGGTTCCGGTGATCATCCACGGCGAGGAGTCTGTCACCGCCCGCGGCGGTATTGTCCAGCACCAGTTGCGTGAGATCGAGGTCAGCTGTCTTCCCGGTTCCGTGCCCAGACATCTTGAGGTGGACATCGCCGGGCTCCACGTGGGTGAGCATGTTTCGGCGGGCGATGTGAGCTTGCCGCCGAGTATCCGGCTGGTCACCGAGCCGGACGAGGTCGTCGTCACCGTCGTGTCTCCGCGCGTAAGCGAGGAGGATCGGGCTGAGGCCGAGGAAGCCGAGCAAGAGCCGGCCGCTGCAGAACAGCCTAAGTAGTAAAGCAATAGCAGCTTGTGAGGCGTAGCCGGCGATCTGTCCGGCTGCGCCGTTTATACTTTCCGTGAAAGCCTGGCGACGGCCGGCCGCCGTTTTGCCGGACGGCGGGAGTCGTGAGGGGGAGGACGCCTTGCCACCCACACTGATCGTGGGACTCGGGAATCCGGGCCCCCGGTACAAGGGCACGCGGCACAACGCCGGATTTGCCGTGGTGGACGCGCTGGCGGCACTTCACCAGGTCCGGTTCCGGACCTGGGAACGGCTCCGGGTCGCATCGCTCCGGGATAGTCAGATGCACCTCCTTTTGGCAAAGCCGATGACATTCATGAACCTGAGCGGTGACGGAATCCAGCCGCTTGTGGTTGACCGCCGGATACCCCCTGACCGTATCCTCGTGGTGCACGACGACCTGGACCTCGAGGCGGGCAAGCTCCGGTTCCGGCGAGCCGGAGGCGCGGGAGGGCACCGGGGGGTGCAATCCCTTATCGAAAGGCTAGGCGCGTCGGGCTTTCCAAGGCTCAAGATAGGCATAGGCCGCCCGCCCGACGGCACAGACCCGGTGGAGTACGTGCTCCAGCGGCCAGACGGCGCCGGCTCGGCTCCGCTCGTCCGGGGCATCGAGCGCGCTGGCGAGGCCTGCCTGGTATGGGCCCGCGAGGGCCTGGAGCGTGCGATGAGCCTTTACAACACCGGCGTCGACGAGCCCGGCGGTGACCGCGAGGGCAATCCGTGAGTCACCTGCTGGCTTTGCCTGCCGGTCTCGCTGCCGCCGCCGTTGCCTACCTCATCAACCGGTCCGCCCTGCGCCGGCTCGGCGGCCGGGCCCTCTGGCTGGCCATTCCCGTCCTTGAGGAGACGTTCAAGACCGGTCTGGCGATCCTGGCGGGTGCGTCCGTGGTGTCTACCCATGCTGTGTTCGGCGCCGTGGAAGCGGTCTACGAAGTGAGCGGCCGCCGTCCGTCCGTCACCGCCGCGGGGCTTGCCCTGATGACCCACGCGCTGCTCGGTCTCTTGACGGCTTCTTTGATCTCGCCGGGCCGTCCGGCCGCCTTTGCCGTCGGCTCCGCCGCCGCCGTTCACACGGCATACAACTTGCTTGTGACGGGGCGCGCAGCAAGCTCGAAGGGCAACCCCCCCAACCGGGAAGGTGGAGAGCGGTGACCATCGGCGAGCGACCGGAGCATGGTGGGCCCGGCGACCTGCTCCGTCTGTGGGATCAGGCCCCCGAGTTCGGCAACCTGGTCCAAAAGCTGCGTGAAGGCCCGACGGAATCGCTTGCCTACGGGCTGAGCGGCTCGGAGAAGACCTTCCTGGTCGCGGGGCTCCTCGCGCGGGTCGCGCTTCCCTGCCTTTACCTGACCGCGTCCATTCAGCAGGCGGAGAGGATCGCCGCCGATCTGGGCTCGCTGCTCCCGGCGGCGCATGTGCTGGTGTTTCCGCAGCTCGACATCCTCCCCTACGACATCATCGCCCAGGGGCGCGAGGTGGCCGCCGACCGTCTGCGCGTGCTCGAAACCGCCCTGAACGCGGCCTCATCGGGCACGCAGCTGGTGGTTGTCGCGCCGCTGACGGCGGTGACCAGGAAACTGCCTCCCGCAGCCGGGCTTGCGGGGCTTTCTTTCCAGCTTAGACCCGGAGACGACTACGACATGGCGGAGATAACCGGCCGCCTCGTGCGGGCCGGGTACGAGAGGGTGGCATCCGCCGAGGTTCCGGGCCATTTCGCGGTACGCGGCGGCATCCTCGATGTCTACCCGGCTGCCGCCGCGGCGCCGGTGCGGGCCGAGTTCCTCGGCGACAGGCTCGAATCACTGAGGGGCTATGACCCCGCAACCCAGCGCTCGGTCGGTCCCGCCGGCCCGGTGACGGTGTTCGCGGCAAGCGAGTTTCTGCCGGGTGAGGAGCGGCTCGGCGAGGCCTGCCGGCGCATAGCCGTAGAGCTCGAACGCATGGCCGGTGATCTCGTACGCCGGGAGCGGCCCCTCGATGCCGAGAAACTGAGGCAGCGCGTTGGCGAGCACGTCGAACGCCTTCGCGCGGGCGACGTCAAGGGGCTCGAGCAGTACCTCGCCTACTGCTACGGGGATGCCGCGACGTTCCTTGACTACCTTCCGGAGCAGGCCCTGGTGGTCATGGACGAGCCGGCGCGGCTTAAGGAATCGGTCGACGGACAACTGGCTCTTCACCGGGAGCGCTACGCCGCGCTGCTTGAAGCGGGGGCCACACTGCCCGCTCAGGCCGATGTGGTCTGGGAATACCCGCAGCTGCTGGCCCGGGCGCGCCGGACGCGACTCCTGCATTTCTCGCTGGTAATGAGGCGAACGGGGATCGTCCGCCCCGACCACCTGCTGTCGCTTACGGCCAGGCCCATGACGTCCTTTCATGGTCAGTGGGAGCTTCTGAGCACGGAGATTCAGCGGCTGCGAGCGGACGGGCGGACGGTCGCGGTTCTTGTCGCCAACGAGGGCCGGGCCAGCCGGCTAAGGGATGCGCTTCAGGCCGAGGGAATCGAGGTCATTTCCGCCGGTGCGTGGGCTACGGCGCCGCGCCCCGCTACTCTTGTCCTGGTTGGTGCCGTGGAGGCCGGATTCGAAGTCCCGGCGCTCAAGCTCGCTCTGATAACCGAGGGCGAGATCTCCGGCCGTCCGGTGCGCAGGCCCCGCGCCCGGCCGTTTCGCGAGGGCCTGCGTGTCTCATCGCACCTTGACCTGAAGGTCGGCGACTGGGTCGTGCACATCAACCACGGCATCGGCCGCTACGTCGGCGTCACCTCGCTCGAGGTCGAGGGTGTGCGGCGCGACTACCTTTTCCTCAAATACGCCGGGGAGGACCGGCTCTACGTGCCGACCGATCAGGTCGACTCGATTCAGCGATACGTCGGCGGTGAGGGACACGAGCCCAAGCTCAACCGGCTGGGAGGCACGGAGTGGAGCCGCACCAAGAACAAGGTGCGGGAGTCCGTGCGCGAGATGGCCCGCGAGCTCATCGCCCTCTACGCGGCACGCGAGGTGGGCCGCGGGCATGCTTTCGCCACGGATACCGCCTGGCAGAACGAGTTTGAGGAGGCGTTTCCGTTTGAGGAGACGCCCCACCAGCTGACATCGACATTCGAGATCAAGCGGGACATGGAGGATCCCCGGCCGATGGACCGGCTGCTCTGCGGCGACGTCGGCTACGGCAAGACGGAGGTGGCGGTGCGCGCCGCCTTCAAGGCCGTGATGGACGGCAAGCAAGTTGCCGTGCTCGTGCCCACCACGATTCTCGCCCAGCAGCACTTCAACACGTTCCGCGAACGCTTCGCCAGCTTCCCGGTAAGCATCGAGCTGCTGTCCCGTTTCCGTTCGCCGGGCCAACAGCGGAGGACGGTGGCCGGGCTGCGCAGCGGCCGCGTCGACATCGTCATCGGCACGCACCGGCTCCTGTCGGAGGACATCGCCTTCCACGCTCTGGGGCTGTTGGTTATCGACGAGGAGCACAGGTTCGGGGTCGCCCAGAAGGAACGCATCAAGCAGTGGCGGCAGACGGTTGACGTTCTGACCCTGTCGGCGACGCCCATCCCCCGGACGCTGCACATGGCTCTTGCCGGAGTGCGGCACATGAGCGTTATCGAGACCCCGCCGGAGGACCGTTTCCCGGTGCAGACGTACGTGGTCGAGCACAGCGATATTCTCGTCCGCGACGCCATCCTTCGCGAACTTGCCCGCGGGGGTCAGGTGTTTTACGTGCACAACCGGGTCCGGACGATTGAGGGCGCGGCCAGCCGCGTGGCGCGGTTGGTTCCGGAGGCCCGGATCGCGATCGGCCACGGACAGATGGCCGAAGACCACCTGGAGCAGGTGATGGTCGGTTTCCTCGAAAGGGAGTTCGATATTCTGGTCTGCACGACGATCATCGAGTCCGGCCTCGACATAGCCAACGTCAACACGCTGATCGTCGAGGACGCCGACCATCTCGGGCTGGCGCAGCTCTACCAACTGCGCGGAAGGGTCGGACGCTCAAGCCGCCTTGCCTACGCCTACCTCACGTACCGCCGCGACAAGCTGCTCACGGAGGAGGCCGAGCTCCGCCTGGACGCCGTCCGGCAGTTCACCGAGCTGGGCTCGGGGTTCAAGATCGCGATGCGCGACCTGGAGATCCGGGGCATGGGCAACCTTCTGGGCGCCGAACAGCATGGTTTCGTGGCCGCCGTCGGCCTCGACCTCTATGTCCGCCTGCTGCACGAAGCCGTGGACGAGATGCGCGGCGAAGTCAAGGCGGAGGAGGCGCCGCAGGCATCGGTGGAGATTGCCGTGGATGCCTTCGTGCCCGAGGACTACGTCCCCGATCCCGGCGAGAAGGTCGCCATCTACAGGCGCCTGGCCGGCGCGCGGACCCTGGCCGCCGTTGACGAAATGCATGAGGAGCTGGCGGACCGCTACGGCGTTCCGCCGGCCGCGGTCAGCAACCTCTTGGCGGTGGCCAGGTTGCGCGTGCTCGCAACCCGCTGCGGGCTGATATCCGTTGTCCAGTCTCCAGAGGGCATCCGGTGCCGCTTCGGCAACCCCCGCGCGCTGTCCGGAGAACGTTTGGTCAACTATGTTCACCGCAACCGGGCACGGCTCAGTCTACGGGTCAAGAAGGGCATCGAGTTGAGAATCAGCGTGCCCCGGCACCCGCACTTCGGCCCCGCCGCCGCGGCTGCGGAGCCCGCCGGTGAGAACGCGCTCAGGATCGCCGTCGAAACCCTGGAGGCCCTCAATCACGAAGCCGTCTTCTAGCGCCTGCCCTTCTCTTCCAGCGCGAGGCAATTCGCGCGGAACCCGGTAAGGCTTGTCTAGCTGGTTGTTAGGCTGGTGCGACCTGCTAACCGAGAATAACGCTACTAGAAGAGCAATATATTATGGGTGGACTTGCGAACACATGCCCCGCCCCGAATAAGCGGTGCCAAGGCTTGTGCAGACTTCCTTTCAAAGGAGGGTCGAATGTGAAGGCAACGGGCATTGTCAGACGCATTGACGACCTCGGGCGCGTTGTCATTCCAAAGGAGATTCGCCGGACGATGAGGATACGTGAAGGGGACCCTCTGGAGATCTTCGTCGACCGCGACGGAGAGGTCATCCTCAAGAAATACTCCCCCATCGGCGAGCTAGGGGATTTCGCCACTGAATACGCCGACTCGCTTCACGAAGCCGTACCCCACGTTGTCCTCATAGCGGACCGCGACATGATCATCGCGGTCGCCGGTGCAACGAAGAAAGAGTTTCTCAACAAGCAGGTTAGTCCGGCGGTTGAGCAGGTCATGGTTGACCGCCATAGCGCAATGTTCAACCGTCCCGGCGACGAGCGGTTTATCAAGCAGTGCCTCTTGGCCGAGGAAGAGGACGAATGCACGTACACCGCTGCTGTTGTGGCCCCGATCACCTCGGGCGGCGATCCGATCGGCGCGGTCATCATCTGCTCCCGCGATCCCAACGTTGTGATGAGCGATCTCGAACTGAAACTGGCCGAGACTGGGGCGGGGTTCCTGGGCAAGCAGATGGACCAGTAGCACTCCCTGGTCCGAATGCCACGACCCATAGCGATCCAACGTCCTCCGGGGCAAAACCCCAGGGGCGCTGGGTCGTCGTATTCGCTGAAAGGGCCGGGGGGCCCATAGGGAAGCTCCCCGCCGGCAGCGAAGAAGGCGGGCGGGCCAGGGCGGGCAGGTTGTCGGCCTCCGCCGTCCCTAGTAGGATAGCATACTAGGGCGGTTACATCCGCGCCCGGCGCACCGGCTGGACCGGAGGGGAGTGTGGATGGATGGCTGAGGGCCACAGGAGCCGGGACAGTTTCCTGACCGGCGCATTCCTGCTGGCCGCGTCGTCCGCATTCTCCCGGGTGTTGGGCGCCACGGTGCGGATACCCCTGGCGCGGCTCATGGGTGACGAGGGAATCGGCCTCTACCAGATGGCCTATCCCATCTATTCCGTGATGCTGGCCCTTTCAACCACCGGCATCAATATCGCGGTTTCCAAACTGATTGCCGAAAAGGCCGCACGAGGGCGCTGGCGTTCCGCGATGAGCGTGTTCTCCCATGCGCTCTGGCTGCTGGTCGGGCTCGGCCTCGCCGGCAGCATCGGGCTGGCCCTGCTTGCCGGGCCCATCGCATCCCGCTTGGTCCAGGATCCCCGGGCCTATCTTGCCCTGCTTGTGATTTCCCCTGCGCTCTTTCTCGTGGCGGTGATGGCGGCCTTGCGCGGGCTGTTCCAGGGCCTGCAGGACATGGTCCCCACGGCCATGTCGCAGGTCGTCGAGCAGCTCGTGAGAGTGGCGACGATGTTCTGGCTCGGCCTGGCCCTGCTTCCTTCGGGGATCGCCCGGGCGGCGGCCGGCGCGGTTTCCGGAGCGGTCACCGGGGCGGTCGCGGGTCTGGCCTACCTCTTGTGGCGGTACACCAGGATGATCGGTACGCTTCGTGCCCGGGCGCGGCAGTCGAGGGATGACCCGGGCGAGAGGGGACCCACGGTTCTCGCACAGATCCTGCGGGTTGCCGTCCCTATTTCACTGGCCAGCATCATCATGCCGCTGATGCAGTTTATCGACATGGCAATCGTGCCGGGCCGGCTTCAGCTGCTCGGACACTCCTACCAGACTGCCACGGGGCTCTACGGTCAGCTCTCCGGGATGGCCTATCCGCTGGTCTATGTGCCCACGATCTTCACGGCGGCTCTCGCCGTCAGCCTCGTGCCGGCCGTGTCAGAGGCCCAGGTGCGCAGCCCCAAGTGGGTCCGCAGCCGGACCGCCCTGGCAGTGCGCCTCAACCTCTTGGTCAACGTCCCGGCGGCCGTCGGTCTGGGCGTCCTTGCGCGAGAGATCTGCACCATGCTGTACAAGGAACCGGGTGCGGGTGTTCCCCTCGCGTGGCTGGCCCCGGGAATAGTCTTCCTTTCGATCCAGATGGTCACCGGGGCGGTGCTCCAGGGCCTGGGCCGTTCTGACCTGCCCGTACGGCATCTGCTGGTTGGCGGAACGCTCAAGCTCGCCCTTACCTACGTTCTGAGTGCGACGCCGCTCGGGGTCAGCGGCGCGGCCCTGGCCACTGTGGCTGGGTTTGCCGTCAACGCCTACCTCAACTCGCGCGCCGCCGCCCGGCTGACCGGCGGGCCCATCGGGACCATCCGCCTGGGGACAGTCCCGGCGGTCGCTTCGCTGGCGATGGGCGCGCTGTTGCTGGCGACGAGACCCCGGGTCGCCGCGTTTCCTTCGCCCGGCGTGGCGACGATGGTCGCCATCGGGGCAGGCATTATGCTCTACGGCGTGCTCGTGCTGGCGATGGGCGGGGTGAGCGCCGGCGAACTCGAGATGATCCCGGCCATCGGACCGCTGGCTGCCAGGGTGCTCACCCGGCTCCGGTTGATCCGGGGATGAAGGGCTCATCTTCCGCCGTGCCGCCGAGGGGGGCCATTGCCCTGCACGGTCCGTGGTCCGCGGTCGCTGCCGCTGCGGGAACTCCTCTCCCCCAGCCTCCCGCATCCTGGACAGAGCGTGAGGTCCTGGTTTTCGTATCGGATTGCACTCAGGCCGTGGCCCGGACCGCGCCTGCCGGGGTGTTGGACGAGCTGTCGGCATGGCGGGCGCGTTCTCCGGCCCTTCCCGGTATCCTGACGACGGAAACGGAGCCCGAACCGGCGCTCGCCGATGCCGTTTCGTCGATCTACGGTGCCGCCCGCGGGGGCGCCGCCGTGATGTTGCTGCTGGCCGCCTCTCCGTGGCACGACCGGCTTGGAAGGGAGATCATTGCGCGGCGGCTTGGAGGAGCGGAGGGCGGCAGCGATAAGGTTGATCTTCAGGTGCTGGAGCTGCCGTCCGCCGGAGCGACGCTCTCGCTTTCGGATGTACCGCTGGACCGCCTTGTGGCCATCATGCGCAGGCTTCTGGCCCCGGACGGCTGTCCGTGGGATAGGGAGCAGACACACGATACCCTCGGCCCCTACCTCGTTGAGGAAGCGGCGGAAGCGCTGGAGGCCATCGAGCGGCGCCAAACGCATATGCTCACCGACGAGTTGGGAGACTTACTCCTGCAGATCGCTTTCCACGCCGCGCTTGGCGAGGCCCAAGGCAGTTTCGGGGCGCGGGACGTGTCGCTGGCGATCGAGCGCAAGATGATGTACCGTCATCCGCACGTCTTTGGCTACTGGTTCGCCGCGGACGCCGGAGAGGTGCTGCGCAATTGGGAGACGCTCAAGGCCGCCGAGGCCGCGGCCGCGGGCGGCGTTCCCGGCCCCGCCTCCGGTCCCTGGCGGCCCTTGCGCAAGGCGGCGGTGAAGGTGGCACGCGCGGCATTTGAGGTGGCGTTCGCGGCGGCTCAGGGGCAACGCGAGCGTCTGGCAGAGGCAGCGCAATCGCTGAGGGAGCAGGCCGCCCGTCTTAGGGCTGCCGCGCAGCGTACACTAGGCGGGCCGACGCGCCCGCCCGAGGAGGAGCAACCCATTTGAACCGAGCTGAGCTCGTAACTGCCATCGCCGGCAAGTCCGGCCTCCAGAAAAAGGACGCGGAGCGAGCCACAGGAGCCATGTTCGAGGTGATTGAGGAGGCATTGGCCCAGGGGGACAAGATCGTGATCTCCGGTTTCGGCTCGTTTGAGGTCCGGGATCGCGCCGCCCGCACCGGGCGCAATCCCCAGACGGGCGAGGAGATTCAGATCGCTGCGACGAAAGTGCCGGTGTTCAAGCCGGGCAAGACCCTTCGAGCGGCGGTACAGGACTGAGGTCAAGCTTTCGCGTTTCTCTTGTGCGCCTGACCCGGAACGCCGCGGCGGGACGGCCCGCCCGGCGTTTCTGTCTGTGCGGGGAGCTGTACTCATGCGCCTGGACAAGTTCCTCAAGGTCAGCCGGATTGTAAAGCGCCGGGTGCTTGCCAAAGAACTCTGTGACGGCGGCCGGGCGTTGATCAACGGCCGCCCCGCAAAGGCCGGCTCCGAAGTAGAGGCCGGCGACATACTCGAGCTCCATTTCGGGCCGCGCGTGGTCAAGGCGGAGGTGCTGGATGTAAAGGAACACGTGGCCGCCGCCGAGGCAGCCTCGCTGTACCGGCTGGTCTAAGCCGCGCTGCAGCATATCTGTCTTTCCCTTCTTGCCTCCCAAGTTGGTCAAGGGATAAACGCCGCATCCCACACAAACGCTTTGACCAGAAACGTTTTCAACCTGGGCTTTTGCCTTGGAGGTGTGACGATGAACAGGCATCCGAGCCGGGCACTGCTCGCGATTGTTCTGCTTTCGCTGGTGGCCGCCCCGGCCTGCCGCCCGTGGCGAAGCCCGGCAAGCCCATATCGCCGCGTCGAGACCGAGCCACGCTTGTCCGTATTTGTCCACGAGACGCGGGAGACGCAGGAAATGCCCATGGAGGAGTATCTTCTGGGCGTCGTGGCTGGCGAGATGGAGCCGGACTGGCCGCTTGAGGCGCTAAAGGCTCAGGCCGTACTTGCCCGCACCTTCACAATCGAGGCACTGCAGCGCAAAGGTGGCACCCGGGAGTCCACCGGGACCGATGTATCCACAAGCGAGACCGAATTCCAGGCCTACGACGCGTCCAAGATCAGCGATATCGTCCGCCGTGCCGTGGCCGAAACGCGGGGGCAGATTCTGGTCGACGGACGGGGAAACCCGGTAAGGGCCTATTTCCACGCCGATGCCGGGGGAAAGACCGCGACGGCCGATGAGGGCCTTGGCTTCCGTGAAGTGCCGACCTCCTATCTCAAAGTGAATCCGGCCCCGTCAAACAATCCCGATGCGAGCTGGACCGCCTCGTTCTCTTTGGCCGAGATCGCCACGGCCGTCCGCCAGGTAAAACCCGGAGCCAACCTGGGGCAGGTCAACCGGGTCGCCATCGCCGCCAGAGGTCCATCCGGCCGGGCGACGCAGATCCAGGTGGGGAACGTCCGCGTGTCGGCCGTGGCCCTCCGTATGGCTCTCGGTCCGAAAGAGATGAAGTCGACAATGTTGGAATCGCTGACGCTCGGGGGCGGCCAGGTCACCATGAAGGGCCGTGGGTTTGGCCACGGCGTCGGAATGCCCCAGTGGAGCGCCCGTCTCCTGGCGGACCAGGGCACCATGGCGGCCGCGATCCTGGGGCGCTTTTTCGCCGGGACCAGAGTCGACCAGTGGTGGCGGTAGGCCGCGGGCCCCGCCACCAAAACAGCGCCCTCCGGCATAACCCCATTGGCCAAGCATAGAAATGGGGTGACGAGGAGGGAGCCGGATGGAAGACCGCACGATCGGGCTGCCCGAAAACCACGAGGTCACTTTGGTCAACCGGGAAGAAGCACAGATCTCGGGCGTGCTGCACCTCACAACCTTTGACGATGAACAGATCGTCCTGGACACGGAGCTCGGGACGCTAACGCTCAAGGGTGAGGAACTGCACATTAAGCATCTTGACCTTGACGCCGGCAAGTTGTCCGTGGAGGGCCTTCTCACAAGCCTCGCGTACGGGCCGGGCAAGGGGCGCCCCGGCCGCCAGAAAGGCCGCGGACTGCTCGAACGTCTGCTTAAGTAGCCTGACCGCATGGCCGCCGCCTGGGAGGAGCCCCCTCGCCGGGCGGCTTCCTGCCGCGCCCGCCGCCGGTGGAGGAAAACATCTCCGCTCACAGGAAATAAGCTCCCCCGGAGGTGAGGCGCCGCGTGTCCATGCCAACCGTCGAGGCCAGGGATGCAGAAGCCAGGCCGGCCCCGGCGTCCGCATGGGACGGTGCGGTGCGCGTGGCGCGCGGCGTGTTTGCTTTCTGCGGGGACGCCCTGGTGAGTCCAGCGGTGATCCTGGCCGACCTATGGTACCGGGAACGGACGCTCAACCGGCGCTGGCTCGCCGCATATCTCACACTCGTGGCCGTGGTGAGCACGATTGGGTGGGCCTACGTCTTTGCGTACCGGGTGCAGGTCGACTCGGCATGGTCGGTGGTCCGCAGCTACGGTGACGCGCGAGGAGAGCTGGGCGGCGTCCCGTACGCTGACACCATCCGCCTGTACGCGGTCGAGCACGACCTTGACCCGGCTCTGGTTGCGGCGATCATCAAGGTGGAAAGCTCGTTTCGGGCCGAGGCCGTATCGCGGGCCGGCGCCCGCGGGCTGATGCAGATCCGCCCCGCCACGTGGCGCGAGCTCCGGCCGGATTCGCCGTGCCTTGGCGGCCATCAGCCTCCGGCGTGCGGCGACGACTGCATTTTCACCCCCGCCACGAATATCCGCGCCGGCTGCCTCTACCTGCGGAGGATGCTCAACGATTTCGGCGGCAACTTCATAGCGGCATTCGCCGCCTATAACGCCGGGGCGTCCGCGGTCCGGGCGGTGAGCCCGGCGGAGCTGCCCATTCCCCCGTTTCCGGAGACCGAGAACTACGTCCGCCAGGTCCTGTCGATATGGACGGACCTCCGGGCCCGGACCGAGGGGAGTTCACCCTCGTGGGCGCTCGACCAGCCCGGGCAGGTCAATTTCGTCCCTGCCGCGATAGGCGGGGCGCTGTGGCTTCTGCTGATCGTTTGGCTCGCGCTCAAGGGGGCCCGCGGCCGGGGCTGGGAAACCCAGATCTGACTTGGACCAAACTACCCGCGCATAGGATAGCGCAGCCCCACTTCCCCGGCGAGGTGCTTGCGCATGCAGTCCGACTTTGTGCTCCTGGGTGCGACTTTCGCGGCGGGAGCCGGCATTGGCCTGCTGCACGATTGCTGGCAGGTGCTCCTGCTCAACACGGGGGCCGCGCCGCGGCGCCCGGTAAGCGGCCTCAGGATGGCCGGCTTCTGGCTGCTTGCGGTGGCTCTGGTTTGGGCGGTTCTTGCGTTGACCGTTGCCGGCATGGTCAGAGGTTTCGCTTTCATCGGGCTTGCTCTCGGTGCGGGGCTATACCACGCAACCTTGTCCCGCCCGCTGCGGCGGGCGATGGCTTGGTCCAGGCGCGCCGTCGCGAGGGCGCTTAGCACGGTCCTCGATGCGCTGGTGGCGATAGTCCTCCTCCCGGTGCGGGCGCTGCTCTACATCGGTGGCGTTGTCGTTTCTTTCCTCACGGCGGTGCTGGCCACCCCCGGCAGGTGGCTCCTCGCCGGGTGCGAACGGCTGCTGCACCTCGCCGGGTCCGGGGCGCGGCTGGCCGGCCGATGGCTCCGTCCCAAGCCCCCACCCACCTCCGAATAGGGCTCCTCTCGTGCCGCCTTGCCCCGGTGCTGCCTGAGATGCTGAGATAAGAGTGTCCCCATGCGCTGAAAGCAGCAGGAACCCCTCTCCCACCGTCGAACCAGACGACTTACCTGTCCTTGTTTTGTAATAATTTTGTACTCCGGCGGAGGGGAACGGCCTGCACGTCGAGATCAGAGGCGCCGAGAAGCTGAGCCATCGCGAGCGCCAGGTAGTCGCGCTCAAGGAGAGCGGAGCGAGCGCAGCCGAGATCGCGCTGCGCCTTTCCGTTGCGGAAGCGACCGTGGCAACGCTCTACCGGCGAGCGCGGGCCAAGGGATACCAGGTGGTCATCATTCTGGACGCCGGCATCCTCGGCCTGGACGAGGTCGACGATCCACAAGTGGGGGATAACGGATGAAATCCGGCAGACGCAAGCCCTCTGGCAGTCCGGCGCGCCTGCGCCGCTGGCGAGTACGCCCGGGCCGCATGCTCCTTGCCTTGGTGGTCACGTATGTGATAGTCATCCTGTGCACGCAGCAGGTGCACCTCTACTGGGCCGGGCGCAAGGTTGCCGACCTGAGGACGGCGATCTCGGTGGAGCGCCAGCGGACGGTGCTCCTGGAGGCGGAGATCGCCTATCGCGACACCGACGAGTTTGTCGAGCGCATGGCCCGCCGGGAGCTTGGCCTGGTGTATCCTGGTGAGGTGCCGGTTATCGGCGGCCAACGCCCATAGAGACCGGCCGCCGTGGCGGGGGCAGGGCCAACTCCACCGGATGCCTTCAGCACATCAAGCAGAGGCATTTGCGGTGTTGGGAAAGGCAGCAGTGGTGCGGGATTGCGGCGAGGCGAAATAGTCTCTTACCCCGGGGAAACCCGTGAGTGCAGGCAGTCATGGAGATCAAGCCGCAATCGCCGTGCGAATTGATGCCACGAAAAGAGAACGACCCTCCTGGGTTTTCGAACTTGTCTGGGGTGCAAGGGCTTCGGCCAGCGAGGTGAAGATAGCCCATCGGCTGGTTGACCGGATGGCGGTGGAGCGGCCTGAACTACTGGTTGGGTGTAAGCACTTTCTGGGCGACAAGGCCTACGATGACGTCAAATTGCTCGACAAGCTATGG
>JAUYEG010000097.1 GCA_030691505.1 Bacillota bacterium
CGCGCCGGAACCGCCCCGGCGGTCAGACCGCAGACCACGCAGTCAAGCGTCCGGCGATGGGCGATCTTGAGCCAATCGCGGGTTCGCGCGCCGGGTCGGTACGGACTGCCGAGCCTTTTGGCAACCACGCCCTCGAGCCCCTGGCCGACCGCCGCGCTGTAGTAGGCTCTGCCGCGCCCCAGCACCGGCGCGGCGCAGATCAACTCCCCGCCTAAGGCGAAAGCCTTCTCCATCGCCGCGCGGCGGTCCTCAATGGGCAGGTGGAGCAGGTCCTCGCCGTCCAGATGGAGCAGGTCGAAGGCCATCAACACAGCCGCCCCGTCTGCACGGATGGTTGCCTGAAACGATGGCCGGCCGTCGCGGAATCCGAGCAGTTCGCCGTCGAGAACGGCCCGATGGTGGCCGCGCAGGTGGCGGCCGAGCGCGGTCATGCCGGGGTAGCGCGCGGTGATGTCGAGCAGGTTGCGGCTCTGCAGGCGGACCCGGCCGGTTTCGACGAATGCCAGGCAGCGGATTCCATCCCACTTGATCTCAAACCAGTGGTCCGGCGAGTCAAAGGGCCCGGTCGCGCGCGAGGCCAGCATCGGTGCGACCGGCCCCGGCCAGATGGTCATCCGTCCTGCGCCTGGCGCGGCTGGTCGCTGTAGGCCGCGGCTTCCTGGCCGGCGACCATCGGCCCGGGGTGGCCGGCGGTCATTTCGACGCTGCGGCGCAGGGCCTCGACCAGATCGATGACCCGTTCGCGCTCCGGCTCGGGGGCCCGCACAACCTCGCGGCCGGCCACCTTGTCCTCGATGACCTTGAGCAGCGCTCTCCGGTACTCGTTGGTGTACTTGGCCGGTTCGAACTCCGCCGACAGGTTGCCGATGAGGGTCGACGCCATCTCAAGCTCGTTCTGGTGAAAAGCGACGTCCTCGCCGATGCCCGTGAGGGCCTCCGGGGTTCGGATTTCATCGGGAAAGAACATCGTCTCCATGGCCAGCGCCGGTCCGTAGACCCTCACGGCGGCCAGGCTTTCTTTGGAGCGCAGCACGACCTTGGCCACGGCGGCGCGCGAGGTGGATTCCATGGCCCGGCGAAGCAGCGTGTACGCCTTGAGTCCGCCCTCGGCCGGTTCGAGATAGTAGGTCTTGGCGTAGTAGATCGGGTCGATGTCGGCCAGGCTCACGAAGTCGAGTATCTGGATCATGCGGGTCTGGGGCAGCGGGATCGCCGCCTTTTCCTCTTCGGTGACGACCACGAACTGCCCGCGGTCATACTCAAAGGCGGTGACGAGTTCCTCGTTCTCGACCTCGCGGTTGCACGTCTCGCATACCCGCCGGTAGCGGATCGGCGTGCCGCATACCTCGTGAAGCAGGCGAAAGTGCACGTCGCGGTCCTCTGTAGCGGTGTACAGCTTGACCGGGATGTGCACCAGGCCGAACGATATGGCGCCGCGCCAGACGCTGCGCAAGGGCCTAGCGGTGGTCCTCGCGGCGTCCGTCGCGCCCATCGAGCATGCCGATGAACTCGCGGATCATCACCGGGGCCACGTCAAGCACGCGGTCGAGCAGGGCCCTGCCGTCGACGGGCAGCATGCGAACCGTACCCTGCCCGACAACCAGAAACCCGACCGGGTTGATCGTTACGCCGCCGCCGCTTCCTCCGGCGAACGCCAGGTCCGAGTCATAGTCCTGGTCTTCGTTGTCCCGCCCGTTTCCGCCGGCGCCCTGGCCGTTTTCACTGCCGTATTCGCCGCCGCCCGCCGCGAAGCCAAAGCTGACCCGCGAGATCGGTACGATCACGCTGCCATCCGGGGACTCGACGGCGTCGCCGACAATGGTGTTCACGTCGACCATTTCCTTGAGGGTCACCATGGCTGTCTTCATCAGGCCCTGGATCGGGTGTTCGGCCAATCAGACTACCCCCTTCTGGCCCGGCTCGCCATACCCGCCGTGCTCCCAAAGCGCAGGCTCGGCCGTCGCCAGGCCGCGATCGGCTGAGCCGGCAAAGGCCGCGCATTGGCGGCACGCAGGGCACAATTCAGGTGCCAAGCTGCAAAAATAGCTTGGCTGAGCCTCGGGCGGGCTATGCAGCGCAGATCCGCGCGCCAGACCCGGTCCTGCCGCCACAGCGGCTGAACCCAGAAGGCGATGCGCCGCGGCGCGTGCGGCAGGCGTCTGAGGCCGACCGCTGCCAGACCTCCGAGCGCGTTGAGCGCGCCGCACACGACGGCGGTTTCGGCCGCGTCTCCCGTGCTGAGGCGAACCCTGAGCGTCAGCCGCTGCAGTGAGAGCCCTGCTGCGGTCCGCCGGACCAGCGGCACTGCAGCCGACAGCCCTTGCAGCCATGGTGCTCCGAACGGTGTCCCGGCCCCGAACCCGTCGAGACGCCATTCGCGCCGGTGCAGCATCCCGAGAAAGCGAAGAGTGAGGCGGATGCGCAGCATTGGACGTCCGCCGGCCTGGAGGTGCAGGGCTGTTTCGAAGCGGTACAGCCAGAGGAAGGCAACTACGGCAGCCGCCGCGCCCGCGGCAGTCAGCGACCAGATGTGCCGCCCCAAACCCACAGCCCACAGCCCCCGCCCCTAGTGTGCAGAGGCGGGTGTTTTCTATGCTAGTGGGGGCTCCTCGTGCGGGATGGAAGCGCCGGATGGAGTGCCGGAGGCGGCGTCCTCGATTGCCGCCGGCGGTATCTCCGGGAGATCGGACAGCGAGGACAACCCGAACATCCGCAGGAATTCGGACGTGGTCGCGTATAGCACCGGGCGGCCCGGGGCGTTCTTGCGGCCGGCCTCGCGCACCAGATCCCGGTCAAACAACGTGGCCAGGACCCCTTCGACCTTGACGCCGCGCACGGCCTCGATTTCGGCCCGTGTCACCGGCTGCTCGTAGGCCACCACGGCCAGCGTCTCAAGCGCCGCCGGAGACAGCGGCTGGGTCCGCGCCCGGACCAGAGCGGCAACCTCTTCGCCGTAGGCGGGCGCGGTTGTGATCTGCCAACCTCCCGCAAGCGGCTGGAGCGTCACCCCGCGCGGCGCGGACGGGCCGTCGAGGTGGGACGCGATCTCCGTCAAGGCCCGCCGCACCTCCAGCGGCGTTGCGCCGGTCAGGGCGCAGAGCCGGTCAAGGCTGAGCGGCGCGGACGAGGCGAACAGCAGCGCCTGAACGGCCCCGGCGATATTCCGGCCGGGAGCTGAAGGGCGACCCGGCTGGCCCGGCTGGCCTGGGTGGTCAGGCTGGCCTGGCCGGCCCGGAGCGCTCAAAGCAGCGCCTCCTGGCGGTATACCCGCGGCACGGATGCGGCACGGCGCATCTCCAGGCGGATGTCCGCGAAGGGGCCGGGCTGTGCCGCCGTGAGCCGGCGGCGCCGCAGCAACTCCAGGATCGCCAGTAGCGTGACCACGAATTCGCGGCGCGAACTGCCGGCCCGGCACACCGCGGCGAATGTCTCCTCACCCCCGCCCCGCAGGCGCAACAGCAGCTGGACCATGCGCCGGCGCACGGTAAGGACCTCGGCCGGGATGACCTGCACGCGGTGCAGCGAGCGGACACGGGCAGAGCGGTATGCCCTGGTGAGAACATCCAGGGCCAGTGTCTCGTTGTCGGGTGAAACCGCGCGGCCGTCGTGGAGACCGGTGGGAGTACGGGCAAAGCGCAGTCCCTGGTCGGCTGCGAGGACGCCGATGGCGATGGCGCGGGCGCGGCACCGGCGGTAATCCATCAACTCGCGGATCAGCACGGTTCGGGGATCCTCGCCGGCCGGAGGTTGTTCCCCGGCCGTGTCAAGCCCGCCCGACGGCAGCAGGGCGCGAGCCTTCAGTCCCAGCAGGCGGACCGCCAGGACGAAGAACTCGCTGGCCAGTTCGAGGTCGAGCTCCTCCATCGCCCGCAGGTGGGCGAGATACTGCTCGGCCACCGCTGCCACGTCCACCCGGTAGATGTCGAGCTCTTGCTTTTCGACCAGGTAAAGCAACAGATCCAGCGGTCCCTCAAAGACCGGCAGCGTTATCGTCAGGACCAAGGCGGCCACGTCCCTCTCTTAGGTCCAGACGTTCATCGCCCGGCGCACCTCGGCCAGGATGCGGGCGCTCGCCGCGCGCGCCCTCGCCCCGCCGCCGGCCACCAGCCGGTCCACGGTCCCGGGGTCGCCGAGGAGTTCATTGCGCCTAGCCCGGACCGGACCGAGGTAGCTCACGATCGCCTCGGACAGCTCTCGCTTGCAGGCGACGCAGCCGCGGCGGCCCTCCCGGCACTCGCCGCCGATCGCCTCGTGCAGGTGTGCGGAGAACGCCCTGTGCAGCGAATACACATTGCAGACCTCCGGGTGGCCGGGGTCGTCCTTGCGGATCCTCGCCGGGTCGGTGATCATCCCCATGACCTTGGCCCGGATCTCCTCCGGCTCCGCGGAGATGGCGATGTCGTTGCCGTAGCTCTTGGACATCTTGCGCCCATCGGTCCCGGGCAGCATTGGTACGCGCGACATGAGCGGCTTGGGCTCGGGCAGGGCCGTGCCGTAGATGTAGTTGAAACGGCGGACTATCTCGCGGCACAGCTCAAGGTGCGGGAGCTGGTCCTCGCCGACCGGAACCCACTCACCCCCGTAGGCCAGGATGTCGGCGGCCTGCAGCACCGGATAGCCAAGAAAACCGAAGTTGGTGATCTCGCGCCCCTCCAGCTCGCGCAGCTGTTCCTTGTAGGTGGGGCAGCGCTCCAGCCAACCCAGGGGCGTGACCATGCCCAGCAGCAAGGCCAGCTCGGCGTGGTCTTTGTTTTGAGATTGAACGAAAATCGTGCTGCGTTCCGGATCGAGCCCGACGCTTAGCAGGTCGATGAACAGGTCGCGCACCCGCGGCCGCAGCTCGACGGTGTCCTCATAGCCGGTCGTCAGGGCATGCCAGTCGACGACGCAGAAAAAGCACTCATAGCGGTCCTGGAGGGACACCCAGTTCTCGAACGCCCCGACCAGGTTGCCGAGATGGGCCCGGCCAGTTGGCCTTACGCCACTGAACAACACCGGCCGCTCCGAAGTCATGTCCGACACCCCCGATATCCCCGATGGCATTTGAACCAACTTACCGCAAACCAAAGAGCCGCGCCACCCCGACGCCCGCCCGGTAGAGCGCGCCGGCAAGCCCGGTCGCGGGAGGACCGATCACAGCTATCGCGGCGCCGCTGAAAACCAGCAGGATCAGGATTATCGGGCCGTACATCTCAACCGTGCCCCACCATGGCCAGCGCTCGACCGGCGCGATGTAGGCCAAAACCCGCGAACCGTCGAGGGGCGGCACCGGAAGCAGGTTAAAGACCGCGAGGATGGAGTTGATGGTCAGCCCGGCCCAGAACATCCTGTCAAGGTGGACGGAAAGGGCCGGCCCGGCAAGACTGGCGGCGCCCATACCGAGAAGAAGGCCAAAGACGGCTGCCATGATCACGTTGGCCAGCGGCCCGGCGAGAGCCGTAAGCATGAACCCGCGGGCCGGGTCGCGCATGTTGTGCGGGTTGACCGGCACCGGCTTGGCCCACCCGAACCTGGCGAAAACCAGCGCCAGCATCCCCACCGGGTCAAGATGCACCCATGGATCGAGCGTCAGGCGGCCCGCGAATCGCGCCGTGGGGTCACCCAACCGGTTGGCTGCCGCGGCGTGTGCGTACTCGTGCACGGTCAAGGCCAGTATGATGACCGGCAGCGAAATGACGATGCTGTAGGGGTCCAGGTTCATGCGGTCATGCGGCCCTCCTCGCCCCTCATATATGCCCCGCGTTAGCCAAGGAATGCCGTTACCACGTCAAACAGCCTGATCACCCCGTCCGCAATCGGGCTGATTATGGTCCACAGCAGGCCGGTGAACGCGAGGATGATGATAACGTACCGCCCGTAGCCCTCGTACTGCCACAACAACCTGGCCGCCTGACCGCGCAGGAAAAGGCGCAGGATGCGCGAGCCGTCGAGCGGCGGAATCGGCAGCAGGTTGAAGACGCCGAAGATGACGCTGAACTGCAGCAACAGCCATAGGAGATCCCGCAGAAACCCCAGGCCGGAGAGCGGCGGAATGACCTTGAGCAGGATTGTCGCCACGAACGCGGTGGCGAAGTTGCTCAGCGGCCCCGCGGCGGACACCAGCAGTACGCCGCTCCGCCGGTCGCGGAAGTAGGTCGGGTTGATAGGCACGGGCTTGGCCCAGCCGATCCGGACCACCACCAGCATCAGCAGTCCAAGCCAGTCCACGTGGTGCAGGGGATTGAGGGTCATGCGGCCGGACGCCCGCGGCGTGGGATCGCCCAGCGCGTCGGCAACCCGCGCGTGGGCGTACTCGTGAATCACGATCGCCACGACAACCGCTATCGCCCACCCTAGCCAATCTGAGACCCCGCGCACCCTGCTTCCTCCCCCCCAGCCCGACTCCGGCTACTCATTATAACCTAGATGCCTTACTACGAAAGCAGTGCGACGCCTCGGGGATTAGGGCCCGGTTTCCACTAGGCGAACGCCACCCGGGTGGTACCATCCTCCAGGTGAACACACGGCGCCCCGGGCGTTCACGTGGCGAAACGCCGCGCTAGCGCCGCAGGTCATACACGGCGGCCAGCGCCCTGACGATCGCCGATCCCTCGTCCGCGTCCAGCCCGGCCGCGCGGGCCGCGGCCAGCAGGGCGCCGCAGACCGGGGGAAACACCGGCATCCTGATCTCCGCCAGGCTCCCGACGGCAAGCCGCGTCCGCAGGCGATCAATGATCAGTGCCCCAAGGGCAAACACCCCGCCCGAGACAAGCACCGTGGCCGGACGGCTGAGCCCGGCGCGGGCCACCACCGCCTTCACCAAAAGGGCCAGCTCATCAGCTGCCTGGTCGAGGATCGCGCATGCAACCGGATCGCCGGCCGCCGCGGCCTCGCCCACAAGCGGGGCGACCGAGGCAACGCGCCCGCGCCAGCGTCCGGTCCCCGAGCCGTATACGCGATGCACGATGTCCTTTTGGTTCTGGAGACCCCATGCGGCGGCAAGGCGTTCCGAAAGGGCCGTCCCCGGCCCCCGGCCGTCCCACGCGCGCGTCACGGCCTGCAGCGCCCGGCAGCCGATGTCATAGCCGCTGCCCTCATCGCCGAAAAGACTCCCCCACGCCCCGGCGACGACCGCCGCGGCGTCTCCTCCCCCACCGCTTCCGGCGTCCACCGCTGCGCCAGCCGGAATGTACGCGCAGCGCGACCCGGTGCCCGCAATGAGCACCAGGCCGTGCGGCTGGAGCGTGCCGCCGAGCAGGGCCGCCACGTCCTCGCCGGGGATCAGGACGCGCGCCACGGGCGACACCCGCGCGACGACAGCCTCCACGGCCCTTTCCGACCAGGGTGCCGCTGCCCCGACGCAGGCCAGATGCCGCGGGTCAGTTCCGGCCATGGCCGCCGCCCCGGCCAGTGCCTCCCCCACGGAGGTTTCGGCCACGGATTGGGGCACGTAGTTGGTGTTGAGCGGGCCGCCGCGCCCCTCCCCGAGCCGTCCATCGAGCGGCGAATAGACCACGCACGCCGTGCGCGTACCCCCGCCGTCGATCCCGGCGATCAGGCCCGGATCGGCGTGGGGCGTCACCGGAGCCCACTCCCGGCGGCCCCGCCTGTGTGTGGCGCGGCCCGCGCGGCCCCGGCGGCCGATGGCCCGAGAAGCCCCAGCTCGGGTTGGGCCGGGCTGAGGCTCCGCCAGGCCAGTTCCAGCAGGTGCAGGACCTGTACGTCGAGGCCGGCCCCCTTGACGCCCCCGGCCAGCTGCGCGAGGCATGCGGGACAGGCCGTGGCGAGCACGGGGGCGCCGGTCTCGGCCACCCGTTCCATTTTGCGTTCCAGGATCGCCTGGGCATGCTCGGGGTGCGTGAAGGCAAACGACCCGGCCGCGCCGCAGCAGCTGTCGGGCTCGCGCATTTCCACGAAACCGTTTCCGGGCAACGCCCGCAGCAGGTCCCGCGCCTCGGCGGCCCCGCCGAGATAGTGCGCGAGGTGGCATGGGTAGTGAAACGTGAAACCTGCCACCGGACGGCCCCGCCGCCGCAGCAACTCGGGCAGACCCTGTCGTGCCAGGTAGATTGAGGCCGGCAGCACGCGTGAGGCGAGAAGCCGTGCGGTCTTGCCTTCCGGGCCTTCCTCGCTGAAAAGCGCCGGGTACTCGCACAGGAACGATGCGCAGCTCGCGCAAGGTGTGATTATGTGCTCCGGCGCGCCGGCGGCGTCCGCCAGCAGTGCGAGGTTGCTCCGGGCCGCCTGCTTTGCCCCCTCAAGGTCGCCCCACGAATGGGCGGGCAAACCGCAGCAGGCCCCCGGCACCAGGCGCGCCGGAATGTCCAGCTCGCGCAGCAGGTGCCCCAGAGAAAGCGCGACCTCCGGAAGGCCGAACTCGGTTGCGCAGCCAAGGAACACGGCAACGCGCGCATCGTCGCCCCCCTGGTAAAGCCCCTGAGCCTTTGCCTGCCGCCGCACGAACCGGGGATCGCACAGGCGTGGCGCGAAACGCCGCGCCGCCCGCGCGCGACTGTCGGGAACAAGGTCCAAAACGCGGTCGGCGGAAACCGCCTGCGCCACGCGACCGGCCCCGACCAGCGCTTCCAGCCGCCCGCGCCGGGGCAGGATGCCGCGCATGATGAACCGGCGCACGGGGCTGACCCGCAGGCTCCCGGCGAGGGCCGCCCGCAGCGCAACCATTATGCGGTCCATCTCGACTCCCGGCGGACAATGGGCCAGGCAGTTTCTGCAGAGGAGGCAGGACCACACCGACATCGGCAGCTCGTCGGGCTTCAGCGTTCCGTCGAGGGCCGCCTTGACGAGCGCGATGCGCCCTCGCGCCACCTCCCACTCGACTCCGGTCGCGAGGTAGGTCGGGCAGGCAGTGAGGCAAAACCCGCATTTGTTGCATTTGGCCAGCTCGGCGAGGGCGGCCGCGCGGAGTTGGTCCGGGAGCCCGAGGCTCATTTGCCCGCACCTCCCCCGTCGAAAACTCCATGCGGGTCAAACGCCCGCCGGATACGGCCGTCGAGCGGGCCCGACGGCCAGGCGGGGACATCGCGCGCGAATTCCGTGACTCCGCCGCCGCGCCGCGTCACCCCGGCCCGGATGGCCGCCAGGTTATCCATGTCACCGCTGTATTGGACGCGCGCCGCGGCGAGTCCGCAGCCTGCGACGAGGCACAGCGCGTACGAGGTCTGGCGGCCGCCGGCCCCATGGGGGCCCGCCGCCAGAGCCCTGGCCAGATCCGGCGCCTCCAGGGGCGGTACATCAAACCTGAGCAGCCTGCCGCCGGCCGCGGCGTCCCGCAGCGGGTGCGTCCAGGGCAGCCATGTGGCATCCGCGTCCCCGGGGTCAACTTGCCGCAGCGCCGGCATATCCGCCAACCACCGCCGCCCGGCCCAATCCACGTCCTCGCGCAGGCCGGCAAGGCGGACGAGGAGCAGCGGCCCCGCGCCAGCGCAGCCGCGGCCGGGCCCGCAGCCGGGGCCGCAGCCGGAGCCGGCGTCGACCGGTCCAACGGCAGCAACGGCTAGCGGCCTCGTCGCCAGGACGAGAGCGCGGAGGCTCTCGCCCGTCGCCGTCAACTCACCCAGCGGGCAGCACAGTGTTACGTCCAACTCCGGCACCGGAAGGAGCCGGAAGGTGAGCTCGGTGATCAGGCCAAGGCGGCCGTGGCTGCCGACGAGCGGGCGCACCAGGTCGTAGCCGGCGACGTTTTTCATCGTCTTGCCGCCCGCGCGCACGGCCTCGCCCAGCCCGTCGATAAACTCAACCCCAAGCAGCCACCGGCGTAGGCCGCCCGTCGCCGCTCTGCTGGGGGCCAGAATGTCGGTGGCCACGTCCCCGCCGACGGTCCCGGCCCACCCATGGTCAAGCGGCGGCAGCCAGAATCCCGCGGAGGCCAGCTCCGCGGCCAGCGACCGGCTGAGCGTGCCGGCACGCACGCTTGCGGTCAGGTTGGCGCCGTCGAGAGCAACCATGCCCGTCAGGCCTGTGGTGGCGATGCGAGCCGCGCCGGCGGGCGCCGCTGGCCGCCATCCCTGGCGGGTCCCCAGGCCTGCCGGGGTCAGGGCCCCGCCGCCATCGCGGGCGGCCGCCCGTATGCGCTCGGCCAGTTGGCCGAGAGCGTCCCCCGGCCCGGACGGGGCCGGGGTCGGGGCCGGGCGGTCCGGGGAGACCAATGCCTTGCCTGGGTTGAGCCGCCCGTGGGGATCGAACGCATCCTTGACCCGGGACATCGCCCGGAGGGCCGCCGGCGGCACCGCCATCGGCAGAAAGTGCAGCTTCTCAAGCCCGACGCCGTGCTCGCCGCTGATAGTGCCGCCCATGGCCACGGCCGTGCCCAGCATCTCTTCGTTGGCCGCCTCGACGCGGGCCAGCCGCTCGGGCGTCGCCTCCCGGTACAGGATGATGGGATGCAGGTTGCCGTCCCCCGCGTGGGCCACGATCGCGGTCTCCAGGCCGTGCCGCCGGGAGATGTCCTCCACGGCGCGCATCATTTCCACCATGCGGTCGCGCGGCACTGTAGCGTCCTGAACGGAGTAGATCGGGCTGCGGCGGGCCAGCGCGCCGAAGGCCGCCCGCCGGCCAAGCCAGAGGCGGTCCCTTTCGGCCTCGTCGCGCGCCGCGCTCACGGAGCGTGCCCCGCACTCGCGGCATAAGGTTTCTATCTGCGCGACCTGCCGCGGCAATCCCGGCTCCAGCCCATCAACCTCGATGATCAGGGCTCCCTCGGCATCGGTGGGGTACCCGAGGTGAAACGACTCCTCAACCGTCTGCAGGGTGGTCCGGTCCATCAGCTCCAGCGTCGCGGGAAGCATGCGCCGGCCGATTATCTCGCTCACCGTGCGGCCCGCATCCTCGAGCCGGTCGTACACGGCCAGCAGCGTCTTGACGGCCGCAGGGAGGGGCTCCAGGCGCACCACGACCTCGGTGAAGACTGCAAGGGTGCCCTCCGAGCCGACCAGGAGGCTCACGGCGTCCAGGCCGGGATCGGAACCGGGACCGTAGCCGATGCGCACCACCTCACCGCCGTCCAGCACCGCGGTCAGGCCGAGTACGTGGTCCGCGGTCACCCCGTACTTGAGGCAGTGGGGCCCGCCCGCGTTTTCCGCCACGTTGCCCCCGATGGTTGACGCCTTCTGGCTGGCCGGATCAGGCGCAAACGCCCACCCCAGCGGGGCGAGGTACTGCTGCAGGGCCAGGTTGGTGATGCCCGGCTGCACCACCGCCCGCCGCCCGGCGAGGTCGGTGGCGAGCACCCGCTTGAGCCTCGAAACCTCCACCACAACCCCGCCCCGGAGGGGGACGGTGCCGCCGCTCAGGTTGGTTCCCGCCCCGCGGGGCACAACCGGCATGCTTTTGGCTGCGGCCCAACTCATGACCCTGGCCACATCATCGGTGCAGGCGGGGAAGACTACGGCTGCCGGCAGGCTCTGTTTGCCCGTGGCGTCGTAGCTGTACGCCAGCAGGTCCGGGCGGTCGCAAAGAACGAACCCGCCCGGGCCCATGAGCCGGGCAAGCTCGCGGCCAAGCGGTGTTGCGGGTCTGGGGCGCGGGATCATCGGCGCAGTTCCCCCCGGCGTGAAAAGCGCAGCTTCGGAGAAACTCCGTCTAGCGGCTGCCATGAGCATGCAATTTCCGCCCGCCAGGCCAGGAAACCTCCACGGGCGTCCACAGCGGACCGCAACCCGCCTTGCAGGTGATGGACCGCGGTTGCGCGAAGCAGGGCGCGATTGGCAGTTTCAAGCAGCAGGGAGCCGCCGGGGACGGCGATCAGGCGTGCCTAAGGGGGAAGCCGCGTGTCGGACCGCACCGAAGCCGCGCTCAATCTGGGTCTGTTGGTCGTTCTCAGCGGGCTTGGAGTCGCAACCCACGGTTTCATCTACGTCATCTACATCGTGCTTGCCTGCGCCATCTACTATGTGGTGTCCAATTTCGTCAGGCCCAAGGCGCCGTCCCGGGCCATAACCGCCGGACTCGGCTGCGCTTGGGGAAGCCTTTCAATGGTCAACGGAGTGCTGCAGTCCGCGCCGTTCTCGATCGGCATCGGGCTGATGGCTTTTTTGATCTGGGTCGGCCCGTATGTCATCCGCCGGAGGGACGGCTAGACCGGGGCCGGCCTACCGCTTTCCACGCTCGTACAGGAGCACCGGCCTCAGGCGCACCGTGTACTGCGTGTACCCGCCCTCCGCCCCGAAGCGGAGAACGCTCGGGGCATGGGCATGATGCAGGAAATATGAGTTGTACCTGTCGGCGGGCGCCGCGGCCCGCATCTCGTACCATTCACCGTTCTGTTCCCCGCCGGCCGCGCCCGGGTCCACTGCCGCCACGCCAACGGCCGCCTGACCTCTTGGTCCGTAGCGGAGCTGCGGCTGGACCTGATCGGTTTCCGCGGCGGGGATGGCCGCCACAAATGGTCCCCAGGAGCCGGCGCGCGGCCTGATCTCGATGGCCTGTTGGCTTGCGCGGTCCCGGCCCCACTGGTGGATGGCGAGCGCGTAGGGCGCGAGGCCCGGAGGTGGGATCTCGGGCTGGCGGCCCTCGACCGCCGCACGCAGCCTTTCCGCCCAGTACTGCTCGGCAAGCAAGACTGTCGCCCGTGTTCGAAGCCCGGACGGGATGAGCGCCGGGTCAAAAGAGCCCGGAAACAGCGAAGCGGTCACGAGATCGCGGGGCCGCCGGCGGGCTGCCTGAAAAAGCGTGGTGACCAGCTGGCCGGCCACGCGGCTATCGCTGATGGACTGCTCGGTCAGGTAAAGACACCAGGCAGAGACGCTCCGGACATTGGACAGGTACGCCCCGGCCTGGCTCCACAGCGATTCGGGGCCGCGCAGATCGCGCGCGTCCAGCCTTGGCGAAAGCCCAGCCCGCTCGAGCTCGGCGGCGATAAAGGTAACCGAACCGCTCCGGTTGTCCTCCTTGTCATAGCTCAGCCAGACATCGGCCAACGCAGATACCCCCCGGCCGTCTCGACTTCGGTCTGCTGCGGCGGCCGCCGCCAGGCGCGGCCAAGCCGCCGACTACAGCCATACGCCATGCTGGCGGCGACATCCTCCGGGCTTCTCACGCCATGCCGCCTGCCGGACGTCCGAAACCTCGAGAGGCATCTTGACAACCGCAGCTTAACGGCTTATCACTCGATAGTGAGAAAACGAAACGCCGGGAGGCACCCCATGCTCACGTACGAATACCGATGCCCGAACTGCGGCGACTTTGAGGTCGAGCAGCGAATCACGGATGACACCTTAACCTCCTGCCCAACGTGCGGGGCGGCGGTGAAGAAGTTGATGCCCAGGAAACTGTTCGTGAGCTTCAAGGGTCCTGGTTTCCACGTCAACGACTACCCCAGCGGCAATCGCAAGCACGACCCGGTCCCTGATCTCCCGCCTGTCTCGACGGACAGCAAGCCCGCCGGGGAGGACTCGTCCGCGGCTGGTGCGCCGGCCAAAGCGGCCTCCGCGGCAACAGCTGCGGGCGCGGCGGCCAGCCAGGAGAAGAACTAGGAAAAGGGCTAGCTGTTCGCCCTCTCCCTCAAGAGCCCCAGCAAGCCCCGCAAGCCGAGCGTGTAGCTGCACGGTCCGAAACCGGCCACAGAAGCCGCGCACGCGGGAGCGACAAGTGAGCGGCGGCGGATAGGCTCGCGCGCCGCGGTCTGGGTGAGATGAACCTCGACGGCGGGCAGCGCCGCCGCCCGTAGGGCGTCTGCTATGGCGAGGCTCGTGTGGGTGTACGCCGCCGGGTTGATGAGGATGCCGGCCACACCCCGCTCAGGCGCAGCCAGGATCGCATCGATCAGCGTTCCCTCGTGGTTGCTCTGCAAGGACGTGGTGAGCGCGCCCAGGGCTGCCGCCTCGGCGCTCAGGCGTTCGTCGATCTCGGCCAGCGTCGTGCGCCCGTAGATTGCCGGCTCGCGCGATCCCAGGGCTCCAAGACTCGGGCCATGCAGCACCAAGACAAGCTCTCCCCCACCTTGCTGTCCGGATCCTGTCGCGCCGCAGGTAGTCGTCACCGGCGCTCGCCTCCCCACTCCTTTTGGTGTGCCAGGGCCAGCCATCCGGCCAGGGCTTCGCGGGCCTGCGCCACGCCGATATCATGCGCGGTCTCGTACACCTGCCCCAGCCGTCGCAACAGCACCAGCCGCAGCCGCCCGCCGCGCGCCTTCTTGTCCTTGAGCATCAGGGCCAGCAGCTCTTCGGCTGCGCCGCCGGGAACGCGCGGGGGAGCGAAACCCGCCGCCGCCAGGCCGTCGCGCAGTTGGCGCAGCGTGCCGGACTGCGTAAGCCCAATTCGCTCGCCGAGCCAGACGGCGAAATCCATTCCCCACGCCACCGCTTCTCCGTGCCGCAGTCTTCCGGCCGCCCGGGCCTCCAGCGCGTGTCCGAGCGTATGCCCGAAGTTGAGGGCCTCGCGCGGTCCCGTGTCGCGCTCGTCGGCCGCCACCACGGTAGCCTTGTGGCCAAGGCATCGCGCCACCAGGCTCTGCAAGGCAGCCGCATCGCCGCGTGCCGCGGGGCCGCCTCCGGTCGCCCGGCCGCTGCCCCAGACCACCGCGTCCGCCCAGAGGCCGGCGTCGCGGATCAGGCCGTACTTGAGCACCTCGGCCAGCCCGGAGCGCAGCTCCCGCGCGGGCAAGCTCGTCAGGCAGTCGACGTCGGCGACCACCGCCGTGGGCTGGTGAAAAGCGCCGACCGTGTTCTTGTGGGAGCCGAGGTCGACTGCGGTCTTGCCGCCCACGGCGCTGTCCACCTGGGCCATAAGGGTCGTCGGGATCTGTGCGAAGGCCACTCCGCGCATGTAGCTGGCCGCCGCAAACCCGGCCGTGTCGCCGACCGCCCCGCCGCCCAGGGCCAGCACAAGCCCATCGCGGCCCAGCCCTGCCGCGAGCATTGCACGGTACAGGCCCTCGACAACCCGCAGCCGCTTTGCCCGCTCCCCGGCGGGGACATAGGACACCGTAAGCTCCAGGCCCGCCTGCCCGGCGGCACCGGCAACGCGCCCGCCGTAAAGCGAGCCCACGAGCGGGTCGGTGACAAGCAGACACCGGCCCCCGCGCCCGGCCGGGGGCCGCAACCATTGCTCAAGAAGCCGGCTGTCCCCCAGCAGACCCCGGCCGCAGACAACCGGGTACGGCAGGGCAGTGCACGGGAAGGCCGGTGAGGCGGGCGCGGACACCGGCACGGACAATGCGGGCACTGAAGCAGTGATTTCCCCGGAGGCGCCAGCCGGGACAAGATCCAGGCGCCTGCAGATCTCCAGGGCCATGTCGCGCGGCGTGCGCCCGGTCGTGTCGACCAGCATGTCCGCCGCCCCGGCGTAGGCGGGCTCCCTTTGGGCGAGCAGGCTCGCGACACGCCCGGCGGCGTCACCGCGGCTGAGGCCTGCCAGCAACGGGCGGTCCGCCCCCGCAGGCGTTCCCGCCCCGGTGCGTTCCAGGATCGCATCGGTCGCGGCGTGCAGCCAGACAACCCGTCCGCTTTCTTTGAGCAAGCGCACATTGCGGGCATCCAGGACCGCGCCGCCGCCGGTGGCGATGACCGTTTGCCGCGCACAGGCCGCCGCACGCACCGCCTCAGCCTCATATCTGCGGAAACCCTGCTCGCCACGCCGGGCGAAGATGTGCGGGATCGTTTCCCCCGCCGCGGCAGCGACGAGGTCGTCGGTGTCGACCCACGGCCGCCCCAGAAGCGCGGCCAGCTCGCGTGCGACCGAGCCTTTTCCCGCGGCCATGAACCCGATGAGGACAACGTTGTCCCCTCGCGCGTTGCCGCCGGTGCTCGTCACGGGCGTGCCGCTCATCGCGCACGTACCTCCGCAAGGTAGCCATCCAGGTTGCGCCGCATTTCCGCCGCGCTGTCGCCGCCGCATTTCTCCAGCAGGGCGTCGGCCAGGGTGAAGGCCACCACGGCCTCAGCCACCACAGCCGCCGCCGGGACCGCGCACACGTCCGCGCGCTCGCGGTGCGCCAGCGTGGGCTGTTTGGTGACCAGATCCACGGAGCAAAGCGGCCGGGCCTGAGTTGCGATGGGCTTCATGGCACATCGCACAATGAGCGGCTCGCCGTTGGTCACCCCGCCCTCAAGCCCGCCGGCGCGGTTGGTCGGCCTGCGGAACCGCCGACCGTCGTGCTCGATTTCGTCGTGGGCCCGGTCGCCCGTCAGTCCAGCCAGCGCGAAGCCTGCCCCGATCTCCACGCCCTTGATGCCCTGAATGCTCATCAGGGCCGCGGCAAGCCGCGTGTCCAGGCGGCGATCCCACTGCGCGTATGACCCCAGCCCGGGAGGCAGGCCTCCCGCGCGCACCTCGAATAGGCCCCCGAGGCTATAGCCCCCGGCCGCCGCGCGGTCGATCGCCCCGGTCATGGCCTCGGAACCCACAGGACACCCGCAGCGCACAGGCGACGCATCCACCGCTGCCTGCCAGGCGGCCCAGGAGGCCCCGGCGGCGGCGGAGTCATGGCGGGCATCGCCGCGGGCATCGCCGTGGGCATCGCAGGCATCCCGGTCACCGCGGGCCGGCCAGCGGGCGTCCTCGGCGGCAGCGTCCCCGATGCCGAGCACCTGGCTTCCGACGCAGGCGCCTGCCTCACGCAGGACCGCTTTCGCAAGCGCGCCGGCCACGACGCGCCCGGCGGTCTCCCGCGCGCTGGCTCGCTCGAGCACCGCCCGCAGGTCGCCGTGCCCGTACTTCAGCGCTCCGGCCAGATCCGCATGGCCAGGGCGCGGGCATGTCACCGGGGCGTACCCGGACGGAGGCTCGCCCCAGACACTCATCGCTTCGCTCCAGTTGGCCCGGTCCCGGTTGGGCACCATCACCGCCACCGGCGAGCCGAGGGTCACACCAAACCGCACCCCGGCGATCACTTCCGCCCGGTCGCGCTCGATGCTCATCCGCCCGCCCCGCCCGTAGCCGAGCTGGCGCCGGGCGAGATCGCGGTCGAGATCGGCAGGCTCGAGCCTCAGGCCCGACGGCAGACCATCGACGATCACGACGACCGCCTGTCCATGCGACTCGCCGGCGGTCAGCATTCTCAGCACGCCGCAGCCTCCTCTCTCTTCAGGGCCTGCTGCAAAGCGCGGCGCATGGCCTCGACGACCCGCTCCGCGACGGGCTCGCCGAGCCACAGCGACAGCGATGCGGCCCCTTGTCGCACCAGCATCTCCTGCCCGCCGGCGGCCGGCAGCCCCGCATCTCCCGCCAGGGCCAGAAGACGCGTCATCCGCGGCCGGTACACCAGGTCGACTACCTGGGTGCCGGGCGGCAGGGTTTCAACCTGAAAAGGCGACAGCGGCGAACCGGAGACGCCGGGCCACATCCCGACCGGCGTGGCGTTTATAAGCAGCATACGGCCGTCGTTGCACGGCGAAGACGGCGGACCCGGATCGTCGCCGGCGAGCGCCGCGTCCAGGCCGGACCAGTCCCGGGCGAGAAGATGACACGCTCCCGCCGGGCCTTCCATGCCAGGCTTGAGGCCCTCGACCAGTTGCCGGGCCCGCGAAAGCGACCGCCCGACAACGGTCACTTCGGCCGCACCGGCCGCAGCCAGGCCGACCGCGCAGGCCCGCGCGGCCCCTCCTGCTCCGAGCACGACGCAACGGGCCCCGCCCGGGTTGAAACCCGCGGCGGCAAGACAGCCGAGGAAGCCCTCAACGTCGGTGTTGTGCGCGACGAATCCCGCTCCCCGGTCCCGGACCAGGGTATTCGCGGCTCCGGCGGCCGCGATTGCCGGCCTGCCCGGCGGCACGTGCTGCAGCACCTTGATCTTGTGGGGCAGCGTGACGTTGGCCCCGATGACCGCGGGGCTGGCCGCGAGGTCCGCCAGCACCCGCTCCAGGTGGTGCGGCCGGACGGCCAGGGCGCTGTATCTCCAATCAAGACCAAGCGACGCGAACGCCGCCTCCTGCATCACGGGGGACAGGCTGTGGCCCACAGGCCAGCCGAGCAATACCACCTCGTGTGTCATGGTCGTCCGCGCACCCCCGTCAGAGCCGCGATGTCGTCCAAAAATCCCGGATACGACACAGCGGCGGAGTCCATGCCCGCCACACGCAGGTTCCCCCGGCAGGCGAGACCGGCCACCGCCCAGGTCATCGCCAGGCGGTGGTCCCCCGCGCTCGGCAGGGGGGCGACCGGCGAGGTGAGGCGGGAGGGACCCTCGATGATGAGCCCGTCAGGGCGCTCCTCCAGTGTCACGCCGAGGGCACGCAGGCCCGAGGCCACGCCGGCCAGCCGGTCCGATTCCTTGGTCCGCAGCTCGGCCGCCCCCGATATCTCCGAGCGGCCGTCCGCCCGCGCCGCGAGCAGCGCGACCAGCGGGAGCTCGTCCAGCATTGACGGCACCTCGGGCGGACGCACGGTCAGCGGCCCCCACGCCGAAGCCCGCGCCTCGATATCCCCGACGGGCTCGCCGCACGCCACACCGGTTTGTTCCCATGAGAGCCCGGCTCCGGCACGGCGGAGCAATTCAAAGAACCCCATCCGGCCGGGGTTGAGGGACACCCCGCGGATGTGCACCGATGAACCCGGCACGAGGAGGGAGGCGGCGGCGATGAAGGCGGCCGAGGATGGGTCGCCGGGAACCGTCAGTTCCAGGGGCGACAGCATGGCGGGACCGGACACGGAAGCCTCAGTGGCGGATATGCGGCGCACCTCAGCGCCCATTGCGAGCAGCATGCGTTCGGTGTGGTCGCGCGACGGAGCCGGTTCGGCCACGCTCGTCGCACCCTCCGCGAACAGGCCAGCGAGGAGGATAGCCGACTTGACCTGCGCGCTGGCGACCGGGATGCGGTGTGCCGCGGGATGCAGCCGGCCCCCCCGCACGGCGATGGGGGCAAGCCTGCCGCCGTCGCGGCCGCTAAAGGATGCGCCCATTTCCGCCAGAGGTCCAGTAACCCGTCCCATCGGCCGGCGGCGGAGCGAGCGGTCGCCGGTCAGCACCGCGAACAGCGCCTGGCCCGCCAGCGTGCCGAGAAGCAGCCGCATCGTCGTGCCGGCGTTGCCGCAGTCCAGGATCTGCTGGGGCTCGCGCAGCGCCGGGCCCGAAAGGGTGTCGCCGTCGAGGCGGCCCCGAACAATCGTGGCGCCGCGTGGCCTGTCGGGGCGGATGACGACGCCCAGCGCGCGCAAGCAACGGGCGGTGGCGGCCACATCGCGGCCCGGCGCAAGGCCCACAAGGCGTCCGGGCCCGGAGGCCAGCGCCGCGAGCAACAGCGCACGATGGCTGATCGATTTGTCCCCCGGGGGGCTGATCTCACCGATCAGCGGTTTTCCCTGGAAGGACTGCACCGATACCTGGCTCATCGCTGGTCCCCTCGCCCCGCCGCGTGTGTGGGCGCCGGGAGGTTGCCGCTGACGCTGGCCCTGTATTCTCTGGCCCTGCACAGCTCGGCGTGCAGCGGGGCTTCGTCGACCGCCACCAGGGCGTCGCGCAGATACTCCAGCTTGGCGATCATCGTGTCGATGCCGGCCGCAAGCGGGCCGCGGTTGGCCAGACAGTAGTCACCGGCCATGGAAGGATCGCTGGCCGCCACCCGCGTGCAGTCCCGGAGGCTGCCGCCGCAGAGCGTCGGGCGGCTTTCGCCGCTGCCCTCGGCCACAGCAAGGCACAGCGCCGCGGCCGTGATGTACGGGAGATGGCTTGTGAGGGCGACCTGCCGGTCGTGTTCTCCGGCGTCCATGATCACCGGGCGCGCACCCAGCGCCGAGACGACGCACCGCAGCGAATGGACCACGTCTCCTCTGGTTCCCGGCCCCGGACAGATCACCCAGCGGCAGCCGTCGAACATGTCCGCCCGTGCCGCCGAGGGCCCGGCCTGCTCGTGGCCTGCCAACGGGTGGCCGCCCGCGTAGCGCCCGCTGCAGCCCAGGGCCCGCTCCATCGCCTCGACCACCGGACCCTTGGTGCTTCCCACGTCGGTGAGCACGGCCCGTGGCGGCAGCGACTGCGCGACCTCCGGGATCATCGCCACGATCTGCCGGACCGGGGCCGCGAGGATGACTAGATCGGCCTTGGCCACCGCGGCGGCGAGGCCGGCGGCAACGTCGGTGACGGCGCCGGCGGCCAGGGCGGCCGCCGCCGAGTGGGCGTCTATGTCGTACCCGGTCACGCGCGAGGCCAGCGAAGCCCGCAGCGCGGCGAGACCGACCGAAGCACCTATTTGGCCGAGGCCGATGACCGCCAGCCTGTCACATCCCAAATCGCCCCACCAGGCCATGTCAGATCTCCCGCCCGAGAACCTGAGCCAGGGGGCGAAGCATGGCCACGAGGGTGGCGTACTGCTCCGGATTGAGCGATTGCCCTCCGTCGCACAGGGCGGAGTCGGGTGTCGGATGGGTTTCGAGCAACAGCCCGTCGGCCCCGGCCGCGATCGCCGCCATGGCCATCGGCGCCACGTAGTGAACGTATCCCGTGCCGTGGCTGGGGTCGACCAGCACCGGCAGGTGGCTGAGCCGCTTGACGACCGGAACCGCGCTGAGGTCAAGTGTGTTGCGGGTCATGGTCTCGAAAGTGCGGATGCCCCGCTCGCAGAGGATGACCCGGTGATTGCCGCGGGCCAGGATGTACTCCGCGGACATGAGCCATTCCTCGATCGACGCCCACATGCCACGCTTGAGCAGCACCGGCCGGTCGCAACGGCCGACCTCCTGCAGCAGGGCGTAGTTTTGCATGTTACGCGCGCCGATCTGAAGCACATCCGCATACTGGCAGACGAGGTCGACCTTTTCCGGCGCCGGCACCTCGGTCACGACGGGCAGGCCGGTCTGCTCGCGGGCTTCGGCCAGGAGCTTGAGCCCCTCTTCGCCGAGACCCTGGAAGCTGTAGGGCGATGTCCTGGGCTTGAACGCACCGCCCCGTAATCCGGTGCCGCCATGTTTCCGTACCGCCGCGGCCGTGTCCAGCAGCATTTCGCGGCCCTCGACCGCGCACGGCCCGGCGATGAGTGCAAGCCGACGTCCGCCGACGTTGGAAGGCGTGCTTGCCGCATGGCAGCCGATGGCAATCTCGCTGCCCCCGTTCTGGTAGGTGCGGCTGGCGAGTTTGAACGGCTGGGCGATGCGCACGACGCGCTCCACGCCCGGAAGCCGCTCCACGGCGCTTTCCTCGAAGTGACGGACATCGCCGATGACCCCGACGATCATCCGCTCCTGCCCCTCGCTCAGGTGCGTGCGGAGCCCGCTCGCCTCGATCAGGGTCAGAACTCTTTCCAGATTCTCCGGCGTCACCGGCCTGCGCATAACAATGACCAAAGCCAAGACCCCCTTGGGTGTTGTGTGGATTAGAGCCCGAACTGAGCTCTAGCGGCGGTAAAAGTAAAAACCGAAAGCGGAGGAAAGCAGGGAACCGGCGCCCGCGCCGCCCGCGGCGGCGAAGTCAGGCCGGAGCGAGCGTGCTTCACGCAGGTAAAGGTGCCGTGCGGGGCGCGGCCGGTCGTCGGATGGGACGTCGGCCATCAACATGACGCGCACGCAGCGCGCGGGTGCCCCGGCGACAGCCAGTTCCTGCGCCCCGAAGAGGGGAACATCCGTCCAGCCCAGCTCACGCGCCGCCTTTGCTGGAAAAGCGGCATCGAGGTCCGGGGTGGAGCTGAAAAAGGCGCAGACCAGGTGGTCTGCGCCCAATTGGTTTGCCTCGAGCAAGCCAGAGAGGAGTTCCCCGACCGAAGTCAGGATCTCCTCCTCGGTGTTGACGGACGCGGTGGTCGCGCCCCGGATCGCTCGCAGCATCGAAGTCCCCTCTCAGTGTTAAATGCGATTATAACCATCACTCCCCGGACTAGCAATAGGTGCTCATACAATCACGCAAACAACTAAGCAGGCAGATCACGGACTCGCACCCGCCCGGGGGATGCGGGGACATCATTGGCGCGGCTGCCGTGCAGCAGCAGCGCTGCTACAACTACCCGTAAGGTCTTGGCCGCGCTGCCGGGGCTTTCACCTGCCCGGCGGCCGGGCCTTGCCTGTGACATCTAACCAAGCAGCGCGCGGGCCCGGCAGGACCTGGTCCCGCCGGGCCCGCAACCGGCCCATGCGCCGCCCGGCTCGCTCAGGGCCGGAACAGCAGAGACAGAGTCGCGATACAGGGCACATCACCGCACAGCCAGGTCAAGTCGAGCGAAACGCGACGCAGTTTTCCCTGCTGGAGTTGGTCCAGAGAAGCGGTGACC
>JAUYEG010000062.1 GCA_030691505.1 Bacillota bacterium
CAAACCCGTCGCTGTACTCGAATCCAGACTGATTCCTTAGATGGGTTTCGTTTACACCTCACCGGCCTCGCGTGCTACACTGCCACGAGCAATACGGCCTCTGATGTCGTCCAGAAAACAATAGCAGCAGACATCTGTATCCCAGATAATCACGACGGCAGCAGGCTCAGGGTGACGCTGTACAGGCCGAAACCGACCACCGTCGGCCCCGCCCCCAGCATGAAGAGCGCAAGCCATCCGGCCCCTGCCCTGCCGAGCCAAAACAGCTCGGACGCCGGCCCGGCTGTCCCCGGTAAGGCAACGCCCGGTAGCAGGTTGGCGATGAGCGTGGCGCATGATTGGTATACCTGACAGAGTCGCTGACGGGGGAGTTCGGCCAGGACACTTGCGAGGTGAGGGGCGATCAGTTGCGTCCAGTCAAGCCGACAGGGCGAGCAGCCGCCCTACCAAGTGGATTCCAAGCCTCAGGCCCACCTCACCTCGCCGTCCCGAAGCGCAAAGGTCAGGGGGCCGGGCAGGCGGTCAGTCACCTTCAGTACCGGACTGTTGCGGATCTTGACCTGCGTGCCTGGCCAGACCGTATCTTGAACAACCACACGCGCACCCTCGACGATTTGCACCTGTGTCTGTATGGCTTTGAGCTGGTCCTCCAGCGAGTCGATCCTGGTCACGATTTCTTCCGCGGACAGAGGCTGTTGGACGCGTGGCAAGTCCGGGCCCACAACGCCGGGCTGCGGCGGGGATGGCCCCGCCGCCAGTAAGTGCCGCAGTTGCCTGATGCGCTCGGCCGTTTGCGCCCGCTGCTCAAGCAGAGACTGGTCCGGGAGACCCACCTCCAGATCGGTCCTCGTACCGCTGGCATTGCCCAACACCCGGCAGGAGATGCGGCTGCCGGCCGTGATGCGGCCGCCGACCAGCAATCCGGCAACGACGACCGCATCGCGGGAGCTGAGGTTCATGTTCACGGCTTCACGTTCGATGGTCAGCGTGCCCGAGCAGCGGATCCTCTGGTTTCGGCCAAAACCCAACAGGACTCTGCCCCCCGCCTCGATCAGACCATGGCCTTGCCCGACGAAACCGCGGCGAATAAGCACGGTGCCACCGACCTTGATGATGGAATCCTCGGCCAAGCCGGCGACCTCCAGGTCGCCGCCCACCTCGAGGTTGAAACCACCCTTTATGTCCCCCTTGACCATGACGGAGCGTTCGTATTTGATGTGCCCGGTGGAATAGTCGACATCGCCCTTCACCACAAAGCATTCGCTGACTTCGACGTGCCCGCCGGAGGCCCGGACGTTGCCATCAATCGTGGCTCGCAGCAGGTTAGGATCATTGGGGTCGAGCATGGTGTTGCGGCCGCGGGGCAACCCGACCTCACGACCGTGTCTAGCCGACAGCCGTTGGCCGGTCACGGAAAAGCCGGGCACTCCCTTGGTGGCGGGGTGCCGCCGCACGAGCGGCTGACCTGCGGAAACGCTGCGGATGACGCTGATGCTCCTGAAGTCCACGCGGCCGTGCTCCTCAGCCAACGGGACAGTCACCGGATCCAGGTTCACGAAATACTCAAGACCAGCATCCGCGCCGTTCTGGGGGAGACGTCCCCGGGCAACCTCCCGCGTGGCCCTGCCGTCGCGGTGGGCGTCGGCCACCGCCGCCTCGACCTCGGCGGGAATGACTCCAAGGCGGACGCCTGCTGCCATCAGGTCGGGCCTGACGGTTTCCGCGGTCAGAGGTAAGCCGTTCGGTCCGTTGGCAACCAGGCTGACCGAGCAGCTCATACCGTCAGGGGCGATGGAGACCTCAACGCGGGCGTCGTAGGCAAGCGGCAGCACTGCGACGCTGTTGCCGTCGTACAGCACGATGCCGCATAGCTCGGAGGTCACCGCCAGATTGTCCGGGTCAAACCTGACTCCGGGTCCCAACACCAACGGCAGACCCGGCGGCCCGGGCTCAAGGGGCTCGCCATCCACCGCCACTCCCGGCCGGGCGTCTGTTGTCCGACCAAGGCGGAGCAGAACTAGCTCAGGATCCACGCGGGCAGGCTCCGGCTTGCCGACGATATGCACCATATCCTGGTAATGCAAAGGGGCTGTCAGACGAAGTCTCTCCGCTGTCTGCGGGTCCGTGATTGCTGCCACGAGCAGTTCCGGCGAACCAAGCTGAGCGGAGGCCGGAGGCAGGCCGCGCGCAACCACAAGCGGCTCCGGGAGGTGCGCACCAGTGGTCAGGGCGTCGGCAGACTGGTCGATAGCTGCATTATCGATGCCATGCACAATGCCGGCCCCGGCGATGCGGTCCAGCACTTGGTCCCGTCCGATTGGTCGGGCGGGCTGCTCAGTGTGCCCGGAGAAGACCATCCGGGCTTCAAGACGGTCGGCGGATACGTCGATGGTTGTCCCAGGCCACAGGAGTGCCTGTGTTGTGGCGCTGCCCATTCCTGCATCAACCCCTCTGCCGAGCAATTCATCGGGCATTCCATATGTGGCGTTGACTCCCTCCGGAGGCAGGTACTGACATTATTTATTGACCGAGCGCGACATGCATGTCCGGCAGTCCAGACTGTCGCCAGAACCGGAGCCATCGCGGGGGCACCGGTAGGCCCGGGTGCGGTGCTTGGTGAAGATAGCAGTCGTACGGTGGTGGTTAAAGCGGCGGGGCTGGACACGCCGAGGCCAGTCCACTTGGGGGCGATCCGGTGCGCATAGTGCTCAACCGGGAGAGCGGCGTGCCGCTGTACCGGCAAATCGAAACCTACCTGCGTCAAGCCATCGGGTCGGGCGGCCTGCCGCCCGGCGCCCGCCTGCCCGCTACGCGCGAGCTGGCCCGCGATCTCGGGGTCAACCGCATCACCGTCGAAACCGCCTACGCCGAGCTGCGCGCCGACGGCCTCATTTCGTCGCGGATGGGCAGCGGGAGCTATGTGCTGCCGCCGTTCCGGCTCGTGCCGACGCCCCAGGACACCCCCCGCCTGGAATGGCCCGCCTGGCAGCGGGAGCTGCCGGAGCGCGACTGGAGCTTCACGACGTCGGGGATGCGCGCGGCGCTGCTGGCCGGGCGGCACCCGAGTCCGATCGACCTTTCGAGCGGCGTCGGCGACCACCGGCTGTTCCCCGCGGACGATTTCCGCAAGGTCATCCAGACCGTGATGCGGCGCGATGGGGCCGAGGCGATGGAGTACGGCGAGCAGACGGGGTATGCGCCGCTGCGGCGCACTTTCAGCGATCTGCTGGTCAGCCAGGGGCTATACGCCCGCCCGGACAGCATCCTGATCACGGGCGGCTCGCAGCAGTCGATGGCCCTGGTGGCCCTCCTGCTGACCAGCCCCGGCGATACCGTCATCGTCGAACGCCCCACCTACTCCGGCGCCCTGCACCTGTTCAGGATGTTGGGACTGAAGGTCGTGGCCGTGCCGGTCGACGAACGTGGGATGCAGGTCGAGGTTCTGGGCGAGATGTTGGCGGCAACTGGCGCCGGCACCGTCGCGGACGGGGCAGCCAAGCCCAAGCTTATCTACACGATGCCGACGTTCCATAACCCGACCGGGGCGACGATGAGCGGGGCGCGCCGCGCCCAGCTCGTCGACCTCGCCGGCCGCCACGGCATCCCTATCCTGGAGGACGACTACGCCGGCGACCTGCGGTACGAGGGGCGCGCCCATCCTTCGCTCAAGGCGATCGACCCGGGCGGCCGGGTGATCTACACCGGCACTTTCTCCAAGCTGCTGATGCCCGGCCTGCGCATCGGCTTTCTGGTCGCCGAGGGTCCCGTGTACCGGCACCTTGCCGGGCTCAAGCAGGCCCACGACCTGGCCACCGCCAACCTCTTCCAGCGCGCCCTGGAGGCGTACCTGACCGTGGGGCTCTACCAGGAGCACCTCGAACGCTCCCGCCGCACCTACCGCAAGCGCCGCG
>JAUYEG010000173.1 GCA_030691505.1 Bacillota bacterium
ACCTGCCTGTCTGGGGTGCCTCTCGTATCTTATCCACGGGCCTGCGGCGTGTCAAACCAAACAGCAGGCTTGCCGGTCTATAACCTGACCCTGGCGCGGCGCCGCCCAACGCCGCGGCTAGACGTCAGGAGAAAAGCTTGCTCACCGACAGGTCCTGGTGAATGCGCAGAATCGCCTCACCCAGCAACGGCGCCACGGAGAGCACGGTGAAACGACCCGCCTTGGCCTTGTCGCCAAGAGGGATCGTGTCGGTTACTATGGTCTCCTTAATCGGCGCGTCGGCCAGCCGCCGGACGGCGGGACCCGATAGGACGGCATGCGTGCAGGCCGCATATACCTCACGGGCCCCTCTGGCCATAAGCGCCTCTGCCGCCTGGGTGACCGTGCCCGCGGTGTCGATGAGGTCGTCCACCATGACCACGGTCTTGCCCTCGACATCCCCGACGATGTTCATCACATCGGACACGTTCGGCGCCGGCCGGCGCTTGTCGACGATGCCGATCGGTACGTGCAACCGCTCCGCGAGCTCGCGGGTCCGGGAGATGCCCCCATGGTCGGGCGAGATGGCCACCATGTCCGTAAGCCCCTTGCGCTCGAGGTAGTCAGCGATCAGCGGCACCGATGACAGGTGGTCGACGGGGAGGTCAAAGAAACCCTGCAGTTGCCCGGCATGAAGGTCGACCGCGAGGATTCGCGAGACCTTGGCCGTCGTCAGGAGGTTGGCGACGAGCTTGGCTGTGATCGGCTCCCGGCCTCTCGTTTTGCGGTCCTGACGGGCGTACCCGTAGAAAGGGATCACGGCTGTGATCCGGTCCGCCGACGCGCGCATGAGCGCATCGACCATGATCAGCAGTTCCATCAGGTTGTCGTTTGCCGGGCTGCACGTGGGCTGGACCACAAAGCAGTCGGCGCCGCGAACGCTCTCGTTGATTATCACCTTGATCTCGTTATCCGAGAAACGGCCGATCTCCACGTCCGCCAGTTTGATGCCCAGATAGCGGCCGATGCTTTGGGCAAGCGCCGGATTTGCCGTGCCTGAGAGTATCTTGAGCTCAGTGTCTCTGGACATTGTCTGCCTCCGCTCCCCAGGTGCGATTCAGAACCCGTCCGAGCCCGGCTCGCCGCCTCCATGGCCGCGGCCCTCTTCCGGGCGGTCTGGCGCCGGCCCGAACCGGCGCCGGACCCACTCCAAGATAACCCTCTGCCGCTGCCGGGCAATCGCCAGCGACTCCGCCGGCACCTCATCGGTAATCGTCGAGCCGGCCGCGACATACGACCTATCGCCCACGCGTACCGGGGCCACGAGGTTGACGTTGCACCCGATGAAGGCCCCGTCTCCGACGGTCGTACGATGCTTGTCCCGGCCGTCGTAGTTCACAAACACCGCTCCGGCGCCGACGTTGGTGTCCCGGCCCACATCGGAATCGCCTACGTAGCTGTGGTGGGATACCTTGGTGCCGACGCCGAGGCGCGAATTCTTGACCTCGGCGAAGTTGCCGACCTTGACGGCCGTCTCCAGCACCGTGCCGGGACGAAGGTGCGCATATGGCCCTATGGTGCAATCCGGCCCGACGCAGGAACCCTCGACCGTCGAGAAGATTACGCTCACCCCGTCGGCCAGTGTCGCTCCGTCCAGATACGCGCCCGGACCGATGGTGCAGCCGCTCCCGACCGCCGTGCCCCGAAGGAGGTAGGAATGGGGACGGACCACGGTATCCGTGCCAACCGTCACCCCGCGGTCCACATAAGTGGTCGCCGGGTCGACCACGGTCACCCCCGAATCCATCAGCCGCCGGACCTCGCGACGGCGCAATTTGGCCTCGGCCTCGGCGAGCTGGTGGCGTGAGTTGACCCCCGCAACCTCCTCGGCGTCGGCCGCGACCGTCCGCACATCGAGCCCATCACGGAGCACCAGCCCGACGATGTCGGTAAAGAGGTACTCGCCCTGCGGAGGGTGTGCCTCGAGCAGCGGTATGTACCTATCCAGGACGCTCCGGTCAACGCAGTAGATGCCCACGTTGGCCTCCCGGATAGCGGCCTGTTGGGGGGTGCATTGCAGCTGCTCTACAATCTCCAGCAGCCGCCCCTCCGGGTCACGGACGACCCGTCCGTAGCCGGCGGGGTCATCCATCTCAGCCGTGAGCATCGAAACCGCTGGCCCGGCAGCGATATGGCCGCAAACCAGTGAGCGGACCGTCTCCGGCCTCAGCAGGGGGGTGTCACCGTATAGGACCAGCACATGGGCGGAATCTACAACACGAATCAGGGCGTAGCGCACGGCGTCGCCGGTGCCGAGCGGCTGTGGCTGAACCACGAAGTCCGTGTCGGCGCCAAGGGCGGCCCGCACCGCCTGGCCCTGCGGCGAGACGACGCCCACGACATGGGCTATACCCGCATCTCGCAGTACCTCGCGGACCAGGGAGCACATGGGCCGCCCACAGACCTGGTGCAGCACTTTGGGCAGGACAGAGCGCATCCGCTGGCCCATACCCGCAGCCAGTATCGCCGCGCTGACTTTGCACACCAACCGCGATCACCTCCGGCCGCAGGGGTAAGTCTGCCCGCACGAGGGACACAGACCTCACCTTTGCCCCGCGATGGCATTCGCCGGTCGGCCCACGGCCTCCTGTGCCGCGGCATGTCCCGCGGGCCTGCTCCACGAGGCGGCGGGCAGGCCGCAAACGCACGGCCCGCCCGCCGCACCGGCGCTACCCCGGGACCTGCGCCTCGGCGCTCGCCGCCTGCTGCACCGCCACTTGCTCGAACGCCTCGAGTACCGCAGTCTGAATGTACTGCCTGGCCTCCGAGGTAATGGGGTGGGCGATGTCGCGGAACTCCCCGTCCGCGGACCGTCGGCTCGGCATGGCCACAAACAGGCCGCGCGGACCGTCAATGATGCGCATCTCGTGGACCACGAACTCGTCATCCAGGGTTACTGAGGCATAAGCCCGCATCTTGCCGCTCGGCTGCATCCGCCTCAGTCTAACATCGGTCACCTTCAACTCAAGCCTCTCCTCCCATCAAATGGTACTGGGAGGATTCAGGCCGGTGGGCTGTAATCCTGCCGTCAAAGGGCAAGGTCTCCCCGTCCAGGGCGGCCAGTTTCCGACAAGATTCGACCTACGGCAAGCCCGCGGGCGTCAAATCCAGATTGGGCTCCAGATCCACCCAGCGCGTGCCCTCGTCGACGCGGTTCAAGACCAGCAGGGCCAGATACGGATTGGCCCGCTTGACCGCCGGGGTGGCCGTTGCCACGGCGACAGCCACGCCGCTGACCTTCGCGCCGAACTCACCGGCAAGGTCGATAAGCCCCTTGGCGGTCCCGCCGCCGCGCATGAAATCGTCAACGATCAGGACGGCGGACCCGGGGGGCAGGGCCCGCCGCGGGAGCGACATGGCCTGCACACGCCCCGTGGTTCCAGAAAGGTAGGTTATGCTCACGGCGGGACCCTCGGTCACGCGGGCGTCGCGGCGGGCGATCAGCAGCGGGACGCCCAGCGAGCGGGCAGTCATCAGAGCCAGGGGAATGCCCTTTGTTTCGACGGTAAGAACGTGCGTCGGACCCGCTGGACGCCAGGCCTGGGCGAAGATCTGTCCGAGCCTGGCAGCCCATACCGGTGAGCAGACAAGATCGGTAAGGTAGAGAAAACCGCCGGGAAGCACGCGGGCCGGCTCCTTGACCGCAGCTCCCAACTGAGCCAGCATCCGGCTGGTCGCGTCGGCAGGTTGCTCGGGAAGATAGCGGGCCCCGCCTCGCGCCCCCTGCAGGGTCTCGATCCGCCCGAGACCAAACCGGGCAAACACCGGACCGAGCGTCGCCAGATCCTCGCTGACGGTGGACCGGGCCACGCCAAGCGGACCCGCGAGTTCCTCGAGCCTAAAGAGCTGCGACGGATGCGCCACGAGGCGGGCTGTCAGGACAGCCAACCTCTCCGCGCGGCCGACCTCGACCCTGCTCACCGCGCCAGGGCCTGCCGGACGAGTTCGAGATCGCTGACCTTGTCGACATCTACCCCGATTTCAACGCTATGGGTAATAACCACTACCCCTTTGACGCCGAACATCCGCGACACCTTTACCTCCAGCTCGCGGACGGAAAGAGCGCCGAGGAGGAGTTTGGCGAGGAACATCGGCCCCAACAGGCCGGCCATCTTGGCAGGGCTCTTGCGGGCGGCCACAAACTCCCTGGCCCGGGACGCCAGCTTTGAGGCGACCCGCGGATCGATCATGAATACGTTGCCGCCGGTATAGGTGCCCTCGCGCAGTTTGGCGTAGGTCCGCTTGACGTTGGGAAACCGCCCCTCGGCATCGCCGCGCGGGATGGCCGGGTAGTAGAGCTCGGCCGGGCGCGTCAGGCACTGCCGCACGAAGCCGTCGATGACCTCCGGGGTTATGAGCGGGATGTCGGACGTGACAATAAGCGCCGGTTGGTGCTGGTCCACAGCTGCCAGGCCCAGGCTCGCGTTGGCGATCACGTCGTCCCCGGCTCTCAGCAGGTCGATCCCGTCGGGGAGGTGCGCATCCACATCGGGGGTGCCCACGACGACCACCTTGCGCACCGACTTGGACCCCGTCAGCGCATCCAGAACATAGGCCAGCATCGGGCGGCCGGCTATGTCGATCAACGCTTCGTTGGGGGCATCGCTCAGCTCGCGGAAGACGCCCTCATTGGCCCTGCCCGCGAGCACCACGGCGCTGACCGCCGGCTCGTATGCCACGGTGATCCCCTCCCATGCTCCCAGGGGGCCTGGGGCGATGGCTAGTTCGCTCCCCCGCCGGAGGGTTCCTCCCGCCCGCTCCCCGGCGGAGTCTCCACCGGGTCGAGGGCGGCCGGCAGGACGCGGGCGCCCGGAAAAGCCGCGGCAAGCCGCCGGGCGGCCTCCGCTGCCTGGCCTGTGCAACTGAAGAGCCCGAACACCGCCGGACCGCTTCCGGACATCTCCGCCGCCTGTGCGCCGCAATCCCGGATCGCTGTCAGGATTTCGCCGACGACCGGGTGCCGGCGGACGACGGGCGGCCGCAGGTCGTTTCGTACCAGCGCCGCGACCTGTGCCGGCGTGTCCAGGCGGTCCAGCCGTGTCCCCGCGCGCCCGGCCCGCTCCGGCCCGCCCGGGCAGCCGCTCGACCAGGCAGGCACGTGTTGTGCACCATGGTCCTCATCCCACCAGGCGTAGGCGTCCCGGCTCGCGACGGCGAAAGGCGGGGCCACAATCAGGACGGGTCCACGCAGGATGCTCAGGACCGGGGTCAGTTGGTCTCCGCGGCCTGTGCCCCATGCGGCGCCGCCGGTCAGGCAGAAGGGAACGTCTGCCCCCAACGCGGCCGCGATTGGTCCGAGCGCGGGTAGAGGGGACGGCTGCGGGCGCAGGCGAGCCGTAAGCGGCGCGAGCCCGCGCAGCGTTGCCGCGGCGTCGGCGCTGCCGCCCGCCAGTCCGGCGGCGACCGGAATCCTCTTGTCGATGGCCACCCGAACGCTCAAAGACCGCCCGGCCGCCGGGCCGTTGCAGCCGTCGCAGCCACAAAGCGCCGACAGGTACGCCGCCGCCGCCCGGTAGGCGAGATTGCGCGGCCCGCTCAGCTGCCTATCAGGCCGACAGATAACCTCGATGCAACCCGGCCTGTCCTGGCCCGACAGCTCGACCGCGACGGTGTCGTGAAGGCTGACGGTGTGCATCAGGGTGGCCACCTCGTGGTACCCGTCGGGCCGGCGGCCGTAGACCTCCAGGAACAGGTTAATCTTCGCCCGTGCGGCCAGGGTCACATCGGGGGGGGCGGGTGCCGGCAGGGGGGCGTTCACTTGGTGTGCTTGTCGGCGACCTTGGAGGCGCCGTAAGAGTCGGGCTTGATCTTGGCGTCAAACCCGCTGCCGACGATCATCCCAACGACTTCGCGGATGAGCTCTCGGGTTTCGCCGTGTAGGCCTACATCGAGGTGAATCTCAACATCGAGCTTGGCGCAGCCGTTTTGCGCGAGGCGCTCGGCAAGACGGCTTCCGACGCCCAGGCTTAGCGATGCCTCGTAGTAGATCTTCTGCCGGAGACTTGCGACGAAATCCTGCTCCGACCGCGTGTAGAAGTAGCGTGCGCCCTTGCCGCACCGGTGGATGATGATCGCGGTCACGAAGTGGACTGTGTCCCTTACCTGCGAGTCCGTGCCCACGATGAGCTTGTACGTGGCATTGGGGTCGTCGTTGACGTAAGCCATGATGTCTCGGAACATCCGGTCGAACGACAGGGCCCCCTTGGTCGGACTGATGAAGTTCAAAGCGTATCCCCCGACTCCAGAGTGCCGCCGATAGCATGATTCTACACTGCATATCCTGTGCGGGGCAAAAGCTGCGCCAACGCCGCGAATTCCGTCAGAGACATGCTTTCCGCCCGGCGGGTGCCGTCGATGCCGGCCTGCCCCAGGAGGTCCCGGGCCTGGCTGCCGCTGAGTCCGAGCGGGGGGCCGGTGAGGGAGTTACGCAGCTGCTTGCGGCGCTGGCCGAACGCGGCCCGCACGACGCTGAAGAACCGCCCGGGATCCACGTCAACCGGCGGGCAGGTATGGCGCGTAAGCCGCACTATCGCGGAGCGGACGTCCGGCCGGGGCCAGAACGCGCTCGCCGGCACCAGCCGCAGCAATTCGGCCCTGGCGTAGTAATGAACGAGCACGGTAAGCGACCCGTAGCCGTCGCCGCCGGGCGGCGCAACCATCCGCCGCGCGACCTCCTCCTGGACCATGATGACGGCCATGGACATCGCGGTCCATTCGAGGAGCATCCGCTCGAGAATAGGGGACGTCAGGCAGTAGGGGAGGTTGGCGACGACCTTGAACGTGCCGGCCGGGCCCACCGCGCCCATTTCGTCGCGGTCGAGGCGCAGGATGTCGCCGCACACAAGGTGGACGTTGGGATTTGCCGACAGGGTGGCCTCAAGCAAGCCGCAAAGCGCCCTGTCGATCTCGACCGCGACGACGGCCGCCCCCGTCGCCGCCAGCTCGACGGTCAGAGCTCCCAGACCGGCGCCGATCTCCAGCACCACATCGGACGGGTGCAGGTCGGCGGCCTCAACGACAGCCGCAAGTATGCCGGGATGGCAGAGGAAGTTCTGGCCTCGCCGCCGTGACGGACGCAGGCCCGCGGCCTGCAATCGTCCGCGAACCCCGCGCACGGAGCAAATGGCCCCGGGATCGCCCCGGGGCTCGGCGGCAGAGCCGTCTACCACAGGATGTATAGGGTGACCGTCCGTCTCCCCCACTGTAAAGCCTCCGCGAGGGTATCGTAGCAGAGGTCGATCTTACTGCCTTTTATCGCCGAGCCGATGTCGCCGGCAATCGCGAAGCCGTATCCGTCAACGTAGACACGGGTGCCGAGCGGGATCACCTGGGGGTCGACCGCGATTACCCCCCGGGTCGCCTTGAGCCCGGTGTAGGTATACCCGTCGGCCCACTTGCCGGTGCTCTCAGGGCCCCAGTAGTATGCCGTCGCGCTCATGACCATCGCGCGGCGGAAACGGATGGCTTCTCCCCCGCGTGAGATCTGGCCGCTGGTGCCGACCACGAGCGTCTCCGCGATGGGCTCGGTGACCACGCGACGCTCCACAATCATACGGCTAACCTGCTTACCGTCCTCGAACGTGGTGCAGAGAACGACTTCCTCCGTGCCGTCCTGGCCCTTCTCGACCACCCGGCTGATGCCGATCGCCAGGTTCTCGTCCTCGCGCCGGTAGACACGCCGGGGAATGCGCCAGAGGCGGGTCTCGTATTCCTTGCGCACCCGGACGACCCGGATAGCCTCGTCCGGAAGGGGCGGCCCGCCCTCAGTGAACCCCGCCGCCGGCTCAATCCGGTCTTCGGGCCCTAGCTCGACGCCGGCCTCAAGGACCACAGCCTCGGGGGTCAGTTGCGCGCTCAGCGTCTCCAGGATCCGCCCGTCGGCGGCGATCGTCAGCGGTACGGCCCGCCGCACCATGAGCGTTGCGCCGTCCTTGACCCGTTCGGCAGGGCCGGGCTCAACGTGATCGCGGGGGTTAAGCACGACGCCGGCGTCCGCGAGCACCCCGGTCACCGTGAGCCGCAGCGAAAAGCATGGGATCTCGACCCCGTCCACTACGACGGTCACGTGCTTGGCCGCCCACGCATACCCGCAGACCGCCGTCACGATGACCAACACGATGCATGCCACGCCGGCGCGAACCGCCCGCCGCCGCCCGCCCAGCGCTCCGGCGAGCCGCACGGCCGACACCCGCTGCCACTCACGCAATCGGTGACTCGGCGCCTTCGCCCCTTCGGTCACCGGCAAGGACACCCCCTGTTTGTCCTGGGTCGGGCACAGCCCTATTTGCCCAGGCGGGCCAGGATCTCGTCTTCGAGCCGGAAGTCGGCGGCAAAGCGGGACTCCGCGCGCCCGCCTCCGGCGTACCACTCGTAGGCCTGCCGCAGGCCCGCCGCGAGCCCGGACGCCTCCCGGTAGCCGAGCTGCACACGGGCCTTTTCCGTGTCGCGCAGCGTGTGCTCGCGCCATTTGTAGGGGAAGACCATTCGAACGTCGCCCGGGCCCAGGCCCACCTGTTGCGGGTCGAAGTGGACGATGCAGGGCTTGCCGGCCTGCCCCCACGTCTTGGCCCCGGCGTCGCGGCCGAAATCCCCCCCGACCGCCTCCGCCGCGGCGACCATGTACCCGTCCAGAGTCACGGCATATTCGCCGGCGAAGTTGTACGCCTCGCCGATGGCTCTTTCGTTTCCAAGAACCGCAACCAGAAGCGCGGCAAGGTCGTCCACGTACCCGAACTGCGTAATCGTCGTGCCGTCGCCGGGGACCAGCAGCGGCCGCCCCGCCACCAAACGGTCAAAGTAAAACGCCTCACGGTAGACGCTGTTCCGCGGCCCGTAAATGTACCCCGGGCGGATAATCGTCACCGGCAGTCCGTCGTCCCGGTACGCACCAAACAGTATCTCCTCAATAAGGAACTTGTTGTCACCGTAGTCATTCCCCGGGCCCCGGAGTCCGCGTGCGAAGTGTTCTTTGAGCGGCCACACGTCGGCCGGCAAATAGACCGAACACGTGCTGATGTGCACATAGTGCCTCAGCCTGGAGCGGTCCAGGGCAGCAAGCAGGCCGAGGGTATCCTGGGGCACATAGGCGACGACGTCAAACACGGCTTCGAAGGCCCGTCCGGCGAGAACCTGCCGCAGCGCGGTGTGATCTTTACGGTCGCAGACGATGGTCGCGACGCCGGACGGCAGCGAATCGTTGCGCGAGCCCCGGTTGAGAACGCTCACCCGGTAGCCGGCTCCTTGGAGCTGCCTGACCAGGGCAGGGCCCACGAACCGGCTTCCCCCGATCACCAACGCCGCGGGACGGCCGTCGCTTGCCACCCGGTCAGTGGAAACCGCCATTGCAGCTACCTCCCCATTCCCCGACGAGATAGGGAGTACTTCGGGCTTCGGCGCAACTCGTCCTGCTCAACGGGTCATCCCGTGACGCTCGGGGTGCCGCCCGAACCACAACTGCCGCGCGTTGCGGGAGAGCGCCGCGGCGGTTTCATCTATGTGTTCGCCGCGCGCGGCGGCGAGTGCGGCGGTCGTATGCACCACGTAGGCCGGTTCGTTTCGCCGTCCGCGATGGGGAACGGGGGCCAGGTACGGGCAATCGGTTTCAACAAGCAGCCCGTCCGCCGGCACGGCCCTTGCGATCGCGCGCGCGTCGTCTGACCTTGGGAAAGTGAGCGGCCCGGCGAACGAGATCCGCAACCCCAGCGAAAGACACGCCTCGGCCATGGACATGTCGCCGGAAAAGCAGTGCATCACACCACCCGCCGGAAACGGAGCGCCGCCGCGAAGTATCGCCAGGACGTCCGCATGCGCGTCCCGGTCGTGGACCACCAGAGGCAAGTTTAGCTTGTGCGCTAGCTCGACGTGCGCCCAAAACGCGGCCCGCTGCGCCGGGCGCGGAGACAGGTCCCGGTAGTAGTCCAATCCTGTCTCGCCCACCGACGGCGACAGCCCCTCAGCTTTGGCCGCAAAAAGCAAGTCCGCCAGCACCGGCATCTCGGCGGCGCCTCGTGACGCGTCGTGCGGGTGCAGCCCGGCGGAAACCGCCAGCAGCGGCCATTGTTCCCGGTCCACGGCGGCGCGGGCGAGATCCAGAGCGTGCCGCGACGAGGCGGAGTCGGTTCCCACGGCGACCACGGCCCAGACACCGGCCTTCCTGGCCCTGGCGAGCACATCGGGCAGTTCCGCGCCGTAGCCTCCAAGGTGGGCGTGGGTGTCGACGAACGCCGGCGGCTTTGCCGGACTCCCGGCAGCCCGGCTCAACTGACCCGGGCTCCGGGCGGCACCGGGGCCTCGGGCGCGATCAGCACCAGCTTGCCTCCGCCCGTGGCGGCAAGCAGCATACCATCCGAGGCCAGACCGCGGATCTTCGCCGGTTCGAGATTGGCGACGACAACGATATCCTTGCCGACCATGTCCTCGGGCCGGTAGTGAGCCGCCACGCCGGCGACGATCTGCCTTTCCCCCTCGCCGAGTTGCACCCGGAGTCTGAGCAGCCTGTCCGCTCCGGCCACCCGGTCGGCGGCCACAACCCGGGCTATGCGCAGGTCCAGGCGGCGGAATTCGTCAATGGTGATCCGCGGGGTTTGCTGGCCGGCTGTCTTCTCCGCTGCGGGGCCTTCGCCGTTAGTCTGGTCCTCGGTCTCAATCCGCGGAAAGAGCGGGCCGCCCCTGCTGATCGGCCGGCCGGGCTGCAACTGCCCGAATCTCGCGGCCTGCGGCAGGCGAAGTTCGCTGAGGTCGCCGTCCCAGCCGATCTGCCGCAGGATCTCCCCCGGCGCGCGGGTCAGCGCCGGAGCCAGCAGCACGGCCGAGACGCGCAGGGTCTCCAGCAGATCGTATAGCACATTGCGGAGCCGCACGGCGCCGGCCGGGTTCTTGGCCAGGTCCCACGGGCTCTGCTCCTCGATATACTTGTTGGCCCGGTTCACCAGGCCGAGCACCGCACCCAGCGCGTTGGCCAGCTCCAGGCGGTCAAGATGCTGCTCGTAGGCCGACAGGGCATCGTTGGCCGCGGCCGCCAGCGGACGGGCCGGGTCGTCGAGGGATTCCGGCTCCGGCACCCGGCCGGCCGCAAAGCGCTCGACCATCGCCAGGGTCCGCTGAAGGAGGTTGCCGAGGTCGTTGGCGAGGTCGGTGTTGGTCCGGCGGACCAGCGCATCCTCCGAGTAGTTGCCGTCCGCCACAAAAGGCACCTCGCGCAGCAGGAAGTAGCGTACGGCGTCAAGGCCGTACTTCTGCACGAGCACCTGCGGGTCGATGACGTTGCCGCGCGACTTGGAGATCTTCTCGCCGCCGAGCACGAGCCAGCCATGACCGAAGACCTGCTTCGGGAGCGGGAGGTCCAGGGCCATCAGGATGATCGGCCAGATCACGCTGTGAAACCGGACGATCTCCTTGCCCATCAGGTGCACGTCCGCCGGCCAGTAACGGTCGAAAAGCTCATCGTCGGATCCGTAGCCGAGCGCGGTGATGTAGTTGCTCAGCGCGTCAAACCACACGTAGATCACGTGCTTGGGATCGCCCGGGACCGGAATGCCCCAGTTGAAGCTGGTCCGGGACACGCACAGATCCTCGAGCCCGGAGCGGACGAAGCTGATCATCTCGTTGCGGCGCGACGGGGGCTGAATGAATTCCGGGTGCTCGTCTATGTGCCGCAGCAGACGGTCCGCGTAGTTGGAAAGCCGGAAGAAATAGGCCTCCTCCGCGAGCAACTCGACCTGACGGCCGCAGTCCGGGCACTTGCCGTCAACCAACTGCCGGGCAAGGAAGAAGCTCTCGCAGTCGGCGCAATACCACCCCTCGTAGACCCCTTTGTAGATGTCGCCGCGCTCGCGAACCCGTTCAAAGATGGTCTGCACCGACCGCTGATGCCGGGGCTCGGTGGTCCGGATGAAGTCGTCGTAGCTGATTTCCAGCGTACGCCAGAGGTCCGCGATCTCGGCATAGGCCCTGTCGGCGAAGGCCTGGGGCGAGAGCCCCGCCTTGGCTGCCGCGCGCTGCATCTTGATCCCGTGCTCGTCGGTTCCGGTGAGAAAGCGGGTGTCGAAACCGCACAGCCGCTTGTATCGCGCGATAAAATCGGCCGCCACGGTGGTGTAGGCGTGACCGATGTGAAGCCGCCCGCTGGGATAGTAGATCGGCGTGGTGACGTAAAACGAGCGTCCGCCCGCGCCCTGCTGCGCACCAGGTGCGCCCGACCCTGCGGATGTCCGGGCCATGTTTTCTCCGCCTCCTGTTGTGACCGTCTGTCCACACAAAAACGCCCCCGGCATGCCGGGGGCGATTGCTCGCGGTACCACCCCAGTTCACCGGGTCCCTTGGGCCCCGGCCTCATCCGGATACGCGCCTTTTTGACAGCTGGGCGGCTCGCGCCGCCGAGATTCAAGCCGGCTGAATATCCTGGCCCTATAACGCAGGCCCTGCGCTCCATCCTACCCACCCGGCAGGGTGCTCGAACAGAGGGCTCGGAGGCCATGTTGGGCTTTCACTCATGGAGCGCCGCCTCGCACCTTGGCCCGGAGGGCCCCGGCTCTCTGTTGCTCCCGCGAAAGCTTACTCTTCCCCGTCATCGCCGATATGGTTTGCCTATAGCTGGGTCGTTGTGCCCTATGATAGCGGGGCCGCGTCCCGGGTGTCAAGTTTGCGGTTTTCGTCCCGCTCCGGCCCCTTCCTGCGGCTGTTCCGGGCGCGGCGCGATCGAACTGTGTCGAGGGAGCTTCGTGTTTCTGCTGGCGGCGAGGCCCAGTGCGGCATATTCAACTCCCATATCGGCGCGATTAAACTTCCCGTCCATTTTCGACAAAGGGGTTGACTGTTTCTGGCACCGCTGGTATGGTGAGGACCAGAAACCGACCATGCGGCCAGGAAAGGGGGAGAGCCAGCGTTGATGAAGTCCACCGGCATCGTTCGCAAGGTCGATGAGCTCGGACGAGTGGTCATTCCGATCGAGCTTCGACGGATGCTGGACATTGGCGAGAAAGACGGCCTCGAGATATACGTGGACGGGGACAAGATCATTCTCCGCAAATACGAACCCGCCTGTGTGTTTTGCGGCAACGCCTACAATGTCGAGAACTTCCGCGGCAAGAAGGTCTGCCGCAACTGCATCGAGGCGATGCAATCCCGGACCTTCTAAAAACAGGCCATCAGGTGCCGCGCGAGCGAGATGACCGCCACCAGCCGATGGGCGGGGGCGCAAGGGCCACCCGGGTTAAACCTCCGGTGGCCCTTTATCTACGAGTAACCTGCGTCAGTAAGGCGCCCCGCGGCTAGCCCGCAAGGAGTTCCGCCAGTGCCCGCGCCAGATAGGCGTTGGCCAGTATCGCCGGTTTGCCGACTATCTCTCTGACTCGTGAGCGCATTTCCTCCGTAAATCCGAAGCAGTCCAGGGCGACCGCCGCCACCCGGGCCTCTTTGAGCCTCTGCGCCGCTTCCTCAAGAGCGGACCGTCCCCCGTAGGGCGAGGCGGCAACCACCGTTGACCGCACGCCGGCGGCGCGCCACCTGGTCTCGGCTTGGGCAACCTGGGCCGGCAGGGGGATGATCGCCCCAAGGTGTCCTTTGCCCACAACGCCGGCGCAAAAGCCATGAAACACCTTCTCCGGCTCAATCAGCAGCGTGGGAGCCTCCAGGTCGGGGAAGGTGCCGGTGCAGAGCACGGCGACGATCTCAGCCCTTTGCTCCGCGAGCCGCGACACGGCGGCCTGCAGCCTGGGCAGCACATGCCGGCGGGCCACCGTCACCGCCCCGCCGCCGGCCAGGCGGGTGGTCAGGACATACTCGCCGGGCTCAGGCGCCAGCGCCGCCAGCGAGGCGGAGTCCACGCCGTCCAGGGCTCCCGCCTGCAGGACCTCGATTTCCCGGGGCAGGTACTGCATCATCGCGGGCACGATGTCGTCCCGCGGGGATTGGCCGATGGTAACAAACCCGAGGCGCCTCGGCATCATGCCCCGGGGCCCCGATAGCCGCCTGATTGCAGCACCTTTAGGCTGCCGTAGGTGCGCTGGAGGACGTCCCACTCCTCGGGGTCGTAGAAACGGCAGTGCCCGCTCCCGTAGGCCTTGGCAACCTCCATGCAAAAGCCCGCCGCCGAGGCGATGTCCACCAACTGCGATGCCCCTGTGGCGCACCCGGGTACGGCTATTTCCGCGGTGATCGCGACGCCGACCACGGGCGCGCTCGTCGCCGTCGCGGGCTGCATGATGCTGTTGATGTGGTATAGACCGTTGCCGTAGGGCGTGATGTCCTGGGTGCTGATCGGCAGGACTGTGGGCATCCTCCCCGTGACGACGGACATCAGGTCGAGCAGGTCGTCGCTGACCCGCAGGACGTAGCCCTCCTTGACCGTCGGCGATATCGCAAAGCCTCTGTGATTGATGACCCGGTTGCCCCGCGTGGTGTCTATGGACAGGATGGCCTCCATGTCCGGCAGGACGCTCTTTTCCATGGCGAGGCCGATGCCGATCGGCGAGCCCATGAACGGCACCGGCTCGTGCGGGGTGGTCGGCGCGTTTGGGCAGATGTGGGTCACGACTTGCACGTCCCCGTCGAGGATGTCGCCCCGCTTTTGCATCTCCGTGAGCTTGAGGGCGCATGCGAGGGCGCACACCGCGCCGTCGCCGTCCGAAACCAGTCCAACGCGGGCCGGGCGGGCGCCGATGCCCCCCAGCTGGCCAATCAGGCCGAGAGTCGGCGCATCGCCCCCTTTGCTGCGGCCCCGCCGCCCGACGATCCGCAGCCGGACGAAGTCCGTGCTTCCGCGCTCGCCCTGGACCGTTTCAACGGCGACGTCGCGCAGCCCGACCCCCTGGAACATCGCCGCCACGCGCTCGCCGTCCACCCTGGCCGCATCCAGCAGCTCAAAAACCTCCATTGTCTGTTTGAGCAATGTGTTTCACCCGCCTATCTGTCGTGAATCGGACCCTTTACCTGTGCCCGGCGGCAAGACCGGTACAGACCCGGTCTACGAGTCACGCCTTACGAGCACCCGCCCCGCGAGCTGTCCGGTGTGCTCGCCGCTTGAGACCGCTACCCGCCCGTTGACCACAACGAGGCTGATGCCCCCGGCGTACTGGTGGGGCTCGACGAAAGTCGCCCGTTCGGCGACCGTATCGGGGTCAAAGACAGTTATGTCCGCCGCGAGGCCGGGGCGCAGCAGGCCGCGGTCGGCCAGTTTGATCCGGGCGGCCGGCAGGGACGTCATCTTGCGGACGGCCTCCTCGAGCGAGAGGTTGCCTTCCTCGCGGACGTACTTGCCGAGGACGCGCACGAAAGTGCCGTAGTTGCGTGGATGAGGCTTGCCCGCGCTGAGCGGCCCGTAGTCCGCGAGGCAGCTCCCGTCGGACCCGACCATCACGAGCGGGTGGCGCATGACCGTCTTGACGTCTTCCTCGCTCATCCCAAAGCGGATCATGCCGACGTACTTACCGGCGAGAAGCAGGTCGAATACGGCGGTGATGGGGTCTGTCCGGCGTGCCTGGCCGATCTGCTCAACGGTCTTTCCTTCCCACTGCTTGAGCTCGGGGAGGGCCGTGCCCGCGATGAGCACCTCGTCCCAGCCGCCCCTCTTGATGGCCGCCTGCTCCATTTCGCGCCTGATCCGCAGCCCGTCTTCGGGATCGCGCAGGCGCTGCAGCAGCCTGGCCGGCCCGCCCTCATGGGCCCACTGGGGGATCACCGAGGAGAGCCCCGTGCTGGATGCGACATATGGATACTGGTCGCACGTCACGTCCACTCCGCCCCGGCGGGCCTCCTCGAGCATGGCCAGCGACTCGCGAACCTTGCCCCAGTTGTCCCGGCCGACGGCCTTGTGGTGGGAGATCTGGACCGGGATGCCGGCGCGCCGTGCGACGTCAACGGTCTCCCGGATCGAATCGAGCAGCCCATCGCCCTCGTTGCGCATGTGCGTCATGTAGATGGCCCCGTACCGCGCGGCAGCGGCGCACAGCGCGGCCAGCTCGTCGCTGTCCGCATACGCGCTGGGGGGGTAGATGAGGCCGGACGAAAAAGCGCGCGCGCCGTCCGCGCAGGCCTGCGCGACGAGGTCGCACATGGCCGCAAGCTCTTCCGGGGACGGCACCCTGCGCTCGTAGCCCATGACGGCGGTCCGGATGGCGTTGTGACCCACGACGGGAACAATGTTGACCGCAACGCCGCGCCTGGTTACCTCGCGGACATAGCCAGCCATGGTGTCCCAGGTGATCTCGATGCCGTACTCCTTGGCCATCCCGCGGGCAAACTCGACGCTCCTTGCCGCAATCGGGGCGGCCGAGCTGCCGCACTGCCCGATGACCTCGGTGGTGACGCCCTGGCGGATCTTGCTCTCGGCGCGCGGGTTGACCAGTATCGTTGTGTCCGAATGGGAGTGGATGTCGATGAACCCCGGGCTGACGCACTGCCCCCCGGCCTCCACGACCTGGACGGCCTTCGCGCCGTCCAGATTGCCGACCGCCGCGATACGGTCGCCCGCCACCGCGACGTCGGCTCTGAACCACGGGGCTCCGGAACCGTCAACCACCTTGCCGCCCTTGATCAGCAGGTCATACATAAGACTCGGTCTCCCTTCCCCTCTGGGTTTCCCTGAACGGCTCCAGCGCGATCGATATCTCACCGCGCCACTGCCGGTCCCGCGTCGATGCCGCGATCTCCGCCAGCGTGCCGCGAATCAGCTCTTCGTGCATCTTTGTCAGCTCCCGGCCCAGGCAGGCAAGACGGCCCGGCCAGCGCCCGGCCATTTCGTCAAGGGTGCGGGCTATCCTGTGCGGCGTCTCGAAGAGCACGGCGGTTTCCGCGCAGGCGTCAATCCAGTCCCAGTAACGCCCCCGCTGCCCGGGCTTCTTGGGCACGAAACCCGCGAACACGAAGCGCTCGGCGGGGAATCCGGCCACCGAAAGCACGGTCGGAACCGCTGAAACCCCGGGGATCGGCACCACCGCCACCCCCGCTGCCCAGGCCCGGGCAACCAGCTCGCTCCCCGGGTCAGACACCGCCGGCGTCCCTGCGTCGCTGACGACCGCCAGATCCTGGCCTCCCACCAGCAGGGCCAGGAGCTGCGGCAGCCGCTGCGCGAGGTTATGCGAATGCAGGCTGATGACCCGCGGGCGGCACTCGTAGCGGGCCAGCAGTTTGGCCACGCGCCGGGTGTCCTCCGCGGCAACGATAGGCACGGCGCGAAGGGTCTCCACAGCCCGGAAAGTGAGGTCGTCGAGGTTGCCGATTGGCGTTGCCACCACGAACAAGCGTCCCCGCGACGCGAGCTGTCCCGGCTCTTGAGACAAGCCTACGCACCTTCCCCGGGCTTGCCCCCATCGCACGGCTTGCCCTTGCAGCACGAATCGCACCGGCCGCACGGCCTACTCTGGACGGGGTTGGAGGACGGGTCGCCGGCCTCGGCGGGCGTGGTTTCGACGACGGTCGCTTCGCCCTTTTCGTCCGCGGCCACGACCAGCGTGCCGACCTCAAGCGGCGCGGCCTTGGGCTCGCCGTATTGCTCGCACTCATACCGGAGGCAGCACATCAGCCTGCCGCACAGCCCGGATATCTTGGTCGGGTTGAGCGACAGGTGCTGTTCCTTGGCCATGCGAATCGACACCGGCTGGAACTCCCCGAGGAAGGTGGCGCAGCATATCGCCCTTCCACACGGGCCGAGGCCCCCCAGCATCTTGGCCTCGTCCCGCACCCCGATCTGCCGCAGCTCAATCCTGGTCTTGAACGTCCCGGCCAGATCCCGCACCAGCTCGCGGAAATCCACCCTGTTCTCCGCCGTGAAGTAAAAGATCAGCTTTTGCCCGTCGAAGGTGTACTCCGCGTCGACCAGGGACATAGGCAGGTTGTGCTCCTTGATCCTCGCCGCGCAGACCGACAGGGCGTCCTTCTCGCGGGCCCTGTTGGCCTCCATCTGCTCCTCGTCCTTGGGGCTGGCTCGCCGCACAATCTTCTTGAGCGGGGGGGTTATCTGTTCTTCGGGAACAGCCCGGTTGGTGCAGGCGATCTCGCCAAACTCAAGCCCGCGGGCCGTCTCCACGATGACCTTCTCGCCCGCCTGGTACTGCTCGTTTTCCGGGTCAAAGTAGTAAATCTTGCCCGCGGCCCTGAAACGGACCCCGGCGACTGTCGGCACAATCACTCCCCCCTCGGATGGGGCGAGGCCCCGCCCGCAAACGGCCCGGCCGCCGGAAGCAGCGCGGCCTCCAAACTTAGTCGCGCCTGGGCATGACCTGCAATCGCGCGCGCGGCCTGGTGGATACGTTCAGCCAGGTCCGCCGCCGCGAGCGGATCCAGCGATGCCAGGACACCCAACTCCGCCTCCGCGAAAGCCTCCGCCAGCAAGTCTTCTCCACCCTCACTGGCGGCTATCACGCCCCACAGCGCAACTGACAAGGCCGCCAGCCATAGCCCCGCCTCCTCGCCCGGCGAAAGACGGGCCTGATGCCGCTCCACGAGCTCGAGAGGCGGCTCAGGACTGGGGCCGATTGCCCCGGCGACAAAGGCCACGGCCTGGGCCCTGATTTGTTCACAGTCCTGGCGCCCGGCCAGACCGCGGGCCGCCGCGAGGTCTTCGCCGGCCCAGAGCGCGGCAAAAGCCGCCCGCGACGGAGCGACGCCCTCAAGCTTCAGCGCCCTGGCCACCGTATGCCAGGTTTCGCCGCCGACGGCAATGTGGCGGCACCTCGACACCACGGTAGCCGGGAGCGTATCGGGCCCGGACGCCAGAAGGATTATCGCCGCTCCGGCCGGAGGATCCTCCAACGTCTTGAGCAGTGCATTGTGCGCCTCGCGGGTCATCGTCTCGGCCTCGCTGAAAACCGTCACCCGGCACCGGCCGATGTACGCGCGCTGGGCAAGACGGGCAAGCTCTTCGCGGACTTCGCCTATCTTGCGGCGGGGACCGTCAAACGACAGATCCGCAAACGACCCCTCTCCGATTTCGCGGCATGGGCGGCAATGCCCGCACGGACGTGCGCCATGGTCCTCGGCCAGGCAGTTTAGGGACTGCGCCAGGACCACCGCGGCCGCTCTGAGCCGCAGGCCGTCATTGCCCGTGAGCAGGTAGACCTGGCCGGGACGGCCCGAATGCAGCTCGGCCCGCAGGAGGGCGCAATCTATACCTTCTCCCACTGCTCCACGGACAGAACGAAGACCGTCGCCCCGCCGACGACGACCTCGACCGGGTACGGCACGTAGGAGTCGACCGGACCTCCCACGGGGGTCAAGGGCGTGACGAGCTGCTCACGGGCCTTGCACATCTTCTTGATGATCGCAAGCACTTCCGCGACCATATGGTCGTTAACCCCAACCAGCAGCGTCGTGTTGCCTTCCTTGAGGAAGCCTCCGGTGCTGGCCAGCTTGGTCGCCCGATAGCCCTTGGCCATCAGGGCCTCGATCAACTTGATGGCGTCTTTGTCCTGCACGACGGCAACGATCAGCTTCACGTCCCGGCACCTCCCATTAGCAAGTCTTGTACTTGGCGGACCACGAACTCGTGGGCCTGGCTCACACTGAGGGATCCATCAATGACCCGAAAGCGCACCGGATCCTCCTGAGCAAGTCGCCGGTAGCCGGCAACAACCCGATTGTGAAATTCGAGGCCGCGAGCCTCGACCCGGTCGGCCCTAACGCGTCCCCGCCTCGAGCGGTCCAGACCGACCGTGGCCGGAACGTCAAACAACAGGGTCAGCCGCGGCCATAGTGACCCGGTGGCAAAGTCATTTACCCAGCGCAATTGGGCCACCGGCAGTCCCAGGCCATATCCCTGGTATGCCAGCGTGCTGTCAATGTAGCGGTCGGCGATCACGCACTTTCCCTCGCGGAGCGCCGGCCCGATGACCTCGGCAACAAGCTCGGCGCGTGCCGCCGTGTAGAGCAAGGCCTCAGATATCGCGGACATGGGCGGCCCGTCCCCGGAGGGCGAAAGCAACAACTCCCTCAGCTGTTCGCCGAGCGGGGTCGTGCCGGGCTCACGCACGAACACCGCCGCCAGCCCGCGCCCCAGAAACCAGCTCCGGAGCAGCTCGGCCTGGGTCGTTTTGCCGCTGCCTTCTCCACCCTCGAGACTGATAAACAGCGTCTAGCCCCCCGCTCTCCGAAGAACCGGAACCCGGACGAGGCGCGGGTCCTGGTCATGGCATGCGGCGACCAGACCGTGCACGGCGCCGCCCATCCGTAGGACCTCCTGCACCAGCTCGACCGCCCCTGAGGAAATGATCTCGCCTGGCCATACCACCGGGACACCGGGCGGGTACGGGGACAGCGGCTCGGTTGCCACCCGTCCGGCGGCATCGTGCAGCGCGACCGGCTCGCCTCCGGCAAGCCACGCCGTCCGGGGCGGCACGGCCCTCTCGGCGGGCTCAGCGAGAAGCTCCCTGTACAGCACCGATATCCGGTCTGTCCTGGTCACATCGTACTCAACCGCGGGCCGGGGGATACCCCTGCCCCGCAGCAACCCCGCCACGGCCTCAAGCAAGCGCTTGCCTTCGCGCGGGCCGTCTCCGGGACCGAACACTACCAGCACACTTCGCCAGTCCGCCCCTTCAACCTGCACCCCAGCCTCGTCCCTGAGCGCCCTCGCCATGGCGAATCCGTCGCGCCCCAGTCGAACGGCGTCGATGGTCAGTCGCATGGGATCGCGCTGAAGGCCGCTGTCAGGCGGCGGCTCCCAGCACCGCACGCCGAGCCGTCCCAGGGCATTGCATACGGCCGCACCGGTCGCGGCGGCGCGGCGCACCGCCGCGCGGCCCGCACGGCTGGTCGCGTGCTCTACGGCGGCCTCCAGGGAAAGCAGCAATGGGTAGGATGGACTTGTGGTCTGAACCAGGCGCAGCGCGGAGGGAAGCTCGGGCGCGAACGAGGCACTGCCGCCGGCGTCGCAGACGTTCCCGACAAGAAGCAGCGAACTCTGGCCAAGCGACCCGATCGTCTTGTGGGCGCTGATGACAACGGCGTCCGCCCCAAGGGCCAGGGGATGTGCCGGCAGGGCTGCAGCGAGGCCGAACAGCCCCGCGTGGGCCCCGTCAACCAGCAGCGGCACCCCCTGGCTGTGACAGGCCCGGGCCACCGCGGCCAGATCGTGCGCAACACCGTTGATACTTGGATAGGTGTCGAGGACGGCCGCAACCGGTGCCTGCCCCCCGGCTGAAGCCCTGCGCCCGTCCTCAAGCGCGGCCCGCAGCGGACCGATGTCCGGGCCGCTGGCCTGCCCGCCGTCGAAGCGGACCGGCACAAACACGGGATCAAGTCCGGCCAACATGACCGCCGCCGCGACGGCCCTGTGGCTGTGGCGCGGCAGCACCACGCAGCCGGTACCGCCGCGGCTCCGGGCCACGGCGAGCAAAAGCGCCGCCAGCCCACCGGAAGTCCCCTGCACAAGATAGTGCGCCCAAGCGGCCCCGAGGCGCCGGGCGGTGGCTTCCTGACTCCGGGCGATCGCTCCGGCGGGGTCGGCGAGGTCGTCGAGCCCCGGCACCTCGGTCAGATCGTCGGCGAAAATGCCGCGGCCCCATCGAGCGAGCAGCCCTGGAGGCGCCCCGCGGCCGCCCTTGTGCCCGGGCACATGCATGCGCAGCGGCGGCGTGCCGCGGGAAGGCCCGGCATAACTGTCAACCGCTGCCAGCAGCGGCAGGTCGTCGCCGCTAGACCCCGTCCCCTTGTCCCGCCCAGGCGTTGGCTTCATGGGGCCTCTCTTCGGCGGCGGCGACGTGCCGTTCCTGCGCCCGGTATCCCAGCATGCGCATCGCGTTCGCGGTGACGAGCAAAGCGCTGCCCTCGTGCACGATGGCGCCCACGGCCGGCCCCACCCATCCGAACGCGGCGGCAAGGAACAGGCCGGCGATGGCCACGGCGCTGATGGCCAGGTTGACGCGTATGTTGGCCAGGGCGCGGCGGCCGATCAGGACCATTTCGGCCAGTCTGTGCAGATCGTCGGCCAGCAGGACAACGTCGGACGCCTCTATCGCCAGGTCGCTCCCCGTGCGCCCTATGGCCACCCCGACGGTGGCGGCGGATAACGCGGGGGCGTCGTTGATCCCGTCCCCGACCATCGCAACCGAGCGTCCGCCTGACGCTAGGCTTTCTATAGCCCGTACCTTGTCGGCCGGTAGGAGCCCGCCGCGGTAGTCGGCTATGCCCACGGCCGCAGCCACTCGGGCCGCCGCAGCCGGCGCGTCCCCGGAGAGCAGGACCGTCCTGACGCCGATGTGATGGAGCCGGCGCACCGCGGAAGGTGCGTCGGAACGCAGCGTATCCGACAGAGCGATCAGCCCGCAGATGCGGGTATCCGCTGCGACGTGGACGACCGAGTACCCCTCGCTTACGAGGCCCTCGCCGGTGGCTGCGTGGTCCGGCGGGAGGTCCACGCCACACTCCGCGAGCCAGCGCTGCGAGCCAACCCGCACCTCACCGCCGTCAACGAGGGCGCGCACGCCGGCGCCGGGCAAGGCCTGAAACCCGTCCGCCTCAGGCACGGCAAGGCCCCGGCGCTCGGCCGCGCGCACCACGGCACGGCCGATGGGGTGCTCGGAATTGCGCTCGACCGCGGCGGCCAGAACTAGGCAATCGGTTTCCGCGGCTCCCGGGCCGTGGCGGTGGACGTCCTCGCCGCCGCCTTCGTCCGCGGCCGCAAAGACGCCCGCCACCTCAAGGTCGCCGCGGGTGAGGGTGCCGGTCTTGTCCAGGGCCATCAGGCTGAGGCTGCCGAGCCTTTCGAGGTACAGTCCCCCCTTGATCAAAATGCCGCGCCTGGATGCGGCGCCGATGCCCGCGAACACCGATACCGGAGTGGCCAGGACCAGCGCGCACGGGCAGGCCCCGATCAATATCGTGACGGATCTGCTGACCTCGCCCGTGACCACGCCGACGAGGGCCGCGGCGACAAGGGTAAAGGGGATGAATAACCCCGCGAACCGGTCCACTTGCCTGGCGACGGGCGCCCGCCGCATCTGGGCCTCCTCGATCAGCGCGGCCATGCGGGCCAGCGTCGTGTCCGGGCCGACATGACCTGACTCGATGACGAGCGCTCCGTCCTCGGCTAGGCTCCCCGCAAACACGGGGTCCCCGGGCTGTTTCGAGCGCAGGCGCGACTCCCCGGTGATGGGGGCCTCCGATACGTCCGCCCGCCCCTCCACCACGGTGCCGTCCACCGCTATCCGCCCCCCCGGGCGGACCACAACGAGGTCGCCGGCCGCCAGATCGTCGCGGGCAACCTCGATCTCCTGTCCGGCGCGCCGCACGATGGCGGTGTTCGGAGCCAGGTCAAGCAGCCCTTGCACAGATCGCCGGGTGCGCGCCATGGTACGCTCCTCAAGCAGCTCGCCAATGCTCATCAGAACGACGACCTCGGCTGCGGCCAGTCCCTCCCCTGTGACCATGGCCGCGGCGACGGCCAGCGTAACGAGGATGTCCACAGTGAGCATCCTCGATTTGAGCGCGCCGGCGGCGGCGCGGAAGGTGGACAGCCCGCCGGCCAGGACGGCCGCTCCGTAGAGCCACGCCCCCGCTGCCGGCGCCGACCTGCTCAGAAACCAGCCCACGGTGGCGATAGCGGCCGCGGCCACCGTCAGCCCGAGGCGGGTCGCAACGGGGCGCTCAGGCGCCTCTGGGCTGGAAAGCACAGAGCCGAGCTCTCTCGCCTTGATCTTGACCGCCCGTTCGGCGTCCGGAGTTGCCAGCACGACCACAGCCTGAGCCGTCGCGAAGCTGACCTGGGCGTGCAAAACGCCCGGGACCGCGCCAAGCGCCCGCTCCAAATTGAGCGCGCAATCAGCGCAGTCAAGGCCGGTGACTGTCAGGCGCCGGCGTAGACCCCCGCCGCCCGCACCCTCGCGACTTGCGGGTGCCGCAACTGTGCCTCCATCCGTTGCGGCTGACTCCGAGCAATCATGACCGCCCGTGCACCCGCAGCCGGCGCCGTGGCTGTGTTCATGACCGGCGCCGTGCCGGTGTTCATGGCGGTGTTTTTCCAGTGCTCGCGGTGAGTCGGCCACGGAGCATCCTCCTCATGGCTTGGCTTGGGGCCCGGGCTTAGGCCTGGGCCCGGGCCTGGCGAAGCCCTACGGCGAAAGGTAGCGCAGGACGGCCTGCAGCTCAGCCAGGGCGGCCTTCTGATCGCCGCTCTGAATCGCCTCGCGCAGGCAATGGTCAACGTGCCCATACAGCACGATGCTTGCGGAGCGATCGACCGCGGCACGGACCGCCAGCAGCTGCACCAGCAGCGACTCGCAGTCCTTGCCTTGCTCAGCCATTCGCTTGACGCCCCGCACGTGGCCCTCGATCGACTCCAACCTGCGGCACAGGTCATCGACCGTGGTGAGGCCAAGCGGCATCCGAAAGCCCCCTTTGCGTCGCCCACGCGCGGGCAGGTCTTGCGGCTCCAGCCGTCCCCTCCCCCCGGGGAGGGGATATCGGGCTCGAAAAAAACGGCCCAAATACATCGGTATCGCGCGGGCCCCGCATCGTTGCGGCGACGCTGCAGCGGCTGGCTGCGGCTCGCCGGTACAGCTTATGTCCCACGCTTCGCCGTAGGACCGGTGCAAACCTCCGTTACGCAGCAGAAAAGATCTCAGGCTGCGTTACGCCTCATCAGCGGCGCCGGGCCGTGGCACGGGATACAATTCGCGATGGGGGGGTCTGGCATGGTTTTCGAGCGGGGCGGGCTGGACGGCAGAGTTACCGTGCGCATGACCATCAGCGGACTCGTCCAGGGCGTTGGATTTCGCGATGCCGCCCGGAGTCAGGCTCAGCGATTGGCTCTGCGTGGGTGGGTGCGCAACCTGCCGGACGGCACCGTTGAGCTTGTGGCACAGGGCCCGGTCCAAGCCATGGAGGAGCTTCGGGCCTGGTGCGCCCGCGGCCCGCGCACGGCCCGCGTAACCGGCGTCCTGGTCGAGCATGTGAACCCCGCCGGCAGGAAGCTCCCGGCGGGGTTCATCGTCGCGCGCTGAATCCTTTTGCTAGCTTGCGAAGTCCTGCCGCTGCTGCTGTTGCTGCTGCTTGTTCTGTTGCTCTTGCTGGCTATTGGCCCAATTCTGATAGCCCTGGCAGATGTGTTCGAGGTTGGTGTAGAGGTTCGGGTTGTTGCGCGATTGCCGCAGTTGCTCGATGATCGGCTGGGCGCGGCGCCAGACACCGAGGTACTCGCGGTTTGTCTCAAAGAAGAGGTCCTCGTTGATGGTCTTGTGCTTGACCAGAGCGCCGACCATGTCCCAATAGCTCAGGACCATCCGGAAATACGCGTCCTCCTTGCTTCCGGGAGGATGTTTCTTGCGGAGTTCGTCAATCGTCTCCAGCTCAAATTTGGCGAACCATGCCCTTGCGGCGCGAAGAACCTCCTCGCGGCGAAGGTCGTAAATCCTGAGGATTAGCTCCGCGTCCTGCGCCGTTGCCTTGCCCACACCGATTACCTCCCAAGCAGATGCTTGACAAACCAGCCGGTGATCCGCTCCAGCCGTTCGACCCTGTGTATAGGTTGCCCCGAGCGCGACAGCTCGTGGTTCTCGTCGGGGAAGCGCACCAGCTCCGCCGTGCGCCCCAGCCAGCGGAGCGCGGTGTAGAACTGCTCCGCCTGCTCCATGGGACAACGGAGGTCGTTCTCGCTGTGGATCAGAAGCAGCGGAGTCGTCACCCGGTTGACATGGCTGATCGGCGACCGCGAGAGGTAGAAATCAGGCTCGTCCCAGGGGTTGCCGTTAAACTCGTAGTCCCCCATGAAGTAGCCGATGTCGCTCGTTCCGAACTGGCTGTAGCGGTTGCACGTGCTCCGCTGGGTGACTGCGGCGGCGAACCTGCCAGTCTGCGTGATGATCCAGTTGGTCATGTACCCGCCAAAGCTGCCGCCGGTGACTCCGAGCCGGGCGGGATCCACCCAGTCAAGCTGCACCGCCTGGTCGATTGCGGCCATCAGCGCTCGGTAGTCGCGCCCGCCCCAGTCATGATGCGTGGCCGCGGCGAAGAGCTGCCCGTATCCGGTGCTGCCCGGCGGGTTCGTGAACAGAACGCCGAGCCCGGACCCGCACAAGACCTGAAACTCGTGAAAAAGGGCATATCCGTATGCGGCGTGCGGCCCACCGTGTATCTCGAGAACGAGCGGATGGGGCCCATCACCGCCGCCGACCGGCTTCATGATCCACCCCTGGACCTCGTCGCCGTCCGGGCCCCGATAGGCCATCTCCTCGGGTTCGCTGATGGCGCGCTGTTCCAACCAGGGGTTCAGATCGGTCAGCCGCCTGCCCACGTATCCGGCCTGCCCCGGAGCTGGGGTGTACAT
>JAUYEG010000009.1 GCA_030691505.1 Bacillota bacterium
CGGGCGAGATCGTCGAGCTGGCGGAAACCGAAGAGCTCTTCGCGCACCCCCTACACCCGTACACCCGGGCGCTGCTCTCGGCGGTGCCCACCCCGGACCCGGTCGTCGAACGGCGCAAGCGCGTGATGGTCTACGACCCCGCCGTTCACGACTACTCGGTGCACAAGCCGCGGTGGGCGGAGGTCGCGGCGGGGCACTTTGTGCTCGGCAACGACCCGGAGCTGGCCAGATACAGGGACATGCTGGCACTGTAACGGTGCAGCCTGGCCGGGAGCGGGGCCCGCACCAACGTCTCCGGAGGAAGGACCCACAGCCACCACGCGCAGAATCCCGGAGTAGTCAGCCGCGCCGGCCGTATGGCCTCCATAAGCTACGCGTACCTCGCCCCTCGGGCGGCGCCAGAGGAGGTTGGGCCCATGAGCGTTGAGCACAGCGAAGTCGAGGAGCGGGAAGTCAGCCGGGCAGAGAAGATCCTGGCGGCGGGCATGGTGATCTTCCTGCTCATCGGCGGGTTCTGGGTTCTGGGGAGGATCGCCCGCTGGCCCGCGAGGCCTGACCAGATCAGGATCGAAGCGCAGTACGACCAGAACCACGAGATAAGCATCGAGCAGCTACGAAACACCGCCTACGCCGCGCAGATGCAGTTCAACGAATCTTGGCAGATACTTGACGCCCGCCGCACGGCTCAGGCGAAAGCGCTTCAGGAGTACGAATTCCGGCGCGAGGAGTACCGTGTCTTGCTGGAGCGGGGTGAGGTTGGGCCGGCTCAGCGCGCCACATACGAAAACAGCCGCGTGGCCTACGAGGAAGCCAATGCTGCTCTTGCCGCGGCGGAGGCCGCGCACGCCAAGGCCCGGGCGGCCCAGGACGGAGCCCAGACGCAGTTTGATGTGGCAATGCAGGAAGTAGATGAGGCATACAGGCGTGCGGACCGGGCATATGAACTGCAGCTTCTCATGCTGAGACTCCTGTACGTTCTTCCGGTGCTGGTCGGAGGGATCGTTGTTTGGCAGCGCACGCGGGCTGCGCGCAGCCGCTATCTCATCGTCGCCACAGCCTTTCTGGCCTTCGGGATCATTCAGGCTGCGGTGCTCGCGTTTCAGTACTCATGGCACCTCTTCCGGGAAGCCGTCCAGGTGATAGTCAGTGTTACGGGAACCGCCGCCGCTATAGGTGGGATCGTGGCCGTCAACCGCTACGCGGGCGACCCGCGACGTGTAGCCGCCTACAGGCTGCGCCGTGGCCAGTGTTACGCCTGCGGGTTTCCGGGCGTGGCGGAGCGCGGTCACCAGCACTGTCCGGCCTGCGGGGCGGCGCTGCTGATGGCCTGCGAGTACTGCGGGGGCCGGCGTCCGGTCAGGGCGGAGTTCTGTCCGTCCTGCGGGCGGTAGGGTATGGCTGCCCGGTACAACAACCTGGCAGCAGTCAGCCCGGCCGGGCGCGCAGGTCACGCCATCGCGACGGCGGCTGCTCAACCGGATGCCCTTGCGGTCACGCAGGGATTGCTGCTCTTTGCGGTGACAGCCTGGGGTGCTTCCTTTGTGGCGGCGCGGACGATTCTCAGCGCTCCGCCTGGGCAGGTCAGCCTCACGCCCACTCTGCTGGCAGCGGTCCGGTTTCTCATCGCGTCGGCCTTCTTCGGGCCCGTGCTGCTGCTGCGCCAGGTCAGGCGCAAGGGTATCGAGGCGAGGGACCTGCCGCTGTTCCTGCTGCTCGGAACACTCGCGGTTTCGCTCTACTTCTTTCTGCAATACACAGGCGTACGGTTGACCAACGCGGGGGTTTCGGCAGTCATCGTGGTCGGCGGGATACCGCCTGCCACAATGGCTGTGTCGGCCCTGATGGACCGCGAGTCGCTCGGGCTCGGGAAGGCTCTCGCCGTGGCGTGCGGAGCGGTCGGGATCGCCATCGTGGCCACCCAACGGGGGCTGTCTGTGGCGCTGGGGGGCGGATTCCTGCTTGGCGCCCTGTGCCTCGCCCTCGACGCGGTGTGCTTTGGTTTCTACTCGGTGCTTGTACGCAGGATGCGGGCCAGGTACAGCCCGGTGACCATCACCGCGGCGACGACCTTGATGGGGACGCTCGGACTGGTGGCGGTTTCGGCTGTCGTCGACGATTGGGGGACCCTGCGGCTGCTGTCGGCAGGGCAGTGGGGCGCGGTCGCGTACCTGGCCGTTGTGTGTTCAATACTTGCCTACCTGGCCTATAACCGCGCGCTGGTGACCTTCCCCGCGGCACGGGCCGCCGTATGGATCTACCTGGAGTCGCCGGTGGCGATTGTCCTAGGGGTGGTGCTGCTGGGCGAAAAGGTCGCTGCCATGACGGTGGTCGGCGCGCTCGTCATCATCGGGAGCCTGCTGGCTGCAGAAAGGGGATGAGGCGCGGGCGATCGTCGAGCGGTACCCGGAGTACTGGGTTGCCAACTGCGGGTGCCGCGAGGAAGGCAGCGCCTGCAAGCGCTCGCGGATGGACTTCTGCCTCATCTCGCCAACTCGCCCGGTACCCGGCGTCAGGCGGTGCTCACGAGGAGCGACATGATCACGTTCGAGGAGCCTGTCCAGCTCCCAGCTGTCTCAGCGTCCGTCCGCCGGATCAAGCCCAAACTTGGTGTGCAGGGCGCGGACCGCCGGCTCGAGGTCGCCCAGATCGACCAGGCAGGAGATGGTCATCAGCGAGTCGGAGGTCTGCAGGATGCCGACGCCCGCCTCTAGCAGGGCTTCGGAGACGCGGGCCATAACCCCCGGGGTGTCGCGCATGCCGCGCCCGACCACCGAGATCTTGGCCAGGTTGCGGCGCAGGACCGGTTCAATCCCGGCGCCGCGCAGGGCCTGCTCGG
>JAUYEG010000037.1 GCA_030691505.1 Bacillota bacterium
AGGATTGCCGACGCTCAGGCCCAGGTCAAGGCCCTTTCCGGCACCTATGGCCGCGTCGCTGAGTTGTGCAAGGTGGCGGCCAGGTTCGGCAAGAAGGTCCCCGCGAAGTATGCCAGTGTTACCGCCAACAGCACGTCGAACGGCAACATCCCCGGCGTCCGGTACACCTTCGAAGGGTTCGGCAGCACGGACAAGAGGATGGAGAACTGCACCCTGTCGCGAGGATTGGTTATCGCGACCCCTGGCTGTGAAGGGTTGGGGTTGGACGGCAGGTTGCACAAGGCGGAGTTCGTTGACTACCTGGCCAGCGTGGGGAAGGCCCTGCCGGAGAAGGTCGGCGATGAGGTCGAGGTCACGCTGAAGAACAGCAGGTCCGGCAAAATCCGGCGAATCACTTAGCTGCCAGACCTGCGATAGAACCCCCGGCCACGGGATCAGGCCGGGGGTTCTGGCTTTGTGGGCAGTGCATGGCTTAGCTGTGTGGCATATAGCGTGTTCGGTTCTCCAAGGAGCAGCTAGAATAGGGTGCATTTGCACGCTCACACTAAGCTGCCGTTTCGGTGCAGTCCTGTAACCTTTGGCAACCCACCATCTGGTGCCTTTCAAAGAGCAACGAATAGTACCGTCGCCGGCATGGCCACAGGTGGCGCGACAGGCTGAGGATGAGCATGACTGACCCCTATTCGGCAACATCCTTCACCAAGCCGTGGGCTAGTTTGCGGCGCTCGATGGTGCCGGTTTCCTCTAAGAAAAGACCGATGAGCACGACGGCCACCGTGAAGACGCCGACCGACATTAGCGCGAGGGAGTTGGCAGTTCCGATCGTAAGGAGCAGCCAGGCGTTTCTGGAGAGGGTCGGAAGAAGGGGCTTTCGCTTACTTGGCGACACTGCTGGTGTCTGGCTATCCATCGGGCCTGCTCCCCTTCGGAATAGGGTTGGCAACATGGCACTTGCTGTTTGAGTGAGATGTCAACCGACAGCTTGACAATTATCCAAGAAAGGCTTAATAATTAGTAACATAGCACTCCATCAATTGGCTTAGACACCGGGGTTACGCGGAGAACTGCAAGTGGTAGGCTCGCCGGGCTCAGCGTGCGAAGTAGGCATCGATCTTGGCAGCGGGAAATTCACCGCGGCGGCCCGAGGCCGGACATGCCAAGGAAATGGGCAGTGTTCAGGAGGAAAGCATGGGCTACAGCTCCATCCACCGTAGTGTGGAGAACAACCTGGTCACTTCCAGTCGCTTGCCCGTTATACGGCTCCAGATCGGCCCCGCCTTCACCTACGCCGGATGCCAGGACTTCGTTCTGTACGGGGTTGCCCACGCCGAGCAGCACTTGTTCGTGGTCGCTCGCGCAGACCGCAGAGTGCAGCGCCTGGTATGGGTACAGTTTGAGGCCTACCTCAGCGGTAACAGCCACACGTACGACTACAGCAGCAGTCAGCAGATTGAGGTAGCCGGTTGGCCGTTTTGCCACGATGCGGATTGGACTGATCGGGAGAAAAACGCTCGCGAGCGCCCTGACTCGGATGGAACCCTGATGCTCGCGCTTTTGAGAAGCCGGGACTTCTCCACGGGAACGCTTGAGATCTTCGAAAGGTACGTCACCTTAAGTCCGGACCGGCGTAGCGAGCTTATGCTGATTTACGCGGAAGATGCGGCCGATCTAGGGCTGGACCAGGAGATGTTGATAGCCTGTGGGAAGCACGGCGAGCCTTGGGTTTCCGCCCGAAGAGAGCTTCACGCTCGAGGGCTGGCCAGCTTCTCAATCCTGGAAGCCCAGAACGCCTCCTCATGGTCTAGATCACCATGCTGAGAGACCTGCCGCTTTCGTTTCGAGAAGCGATGGATTGGGGTTGGGCGGAATTCGAGCCCTATGCACGGACGTTGTTGGACCGCCAACTCAGCCCCAGCAATCTCTCCGAGTGGATGAGTGACGAGTCACGGTTGTTAGCGCTGATTCACGAACTTAACGGGCGTCTTGCCGTCGCTGTCGATCGAAATCATGCGAACGGGGCTACAAAAGACAGGCTCTCCCGCTTTCGTAAGCAGGTATGGGCCAGGACCCGGCATCTGATGAACCAACTCGAACGAAAACTGATCGACAGCAACCTTGTGCCGCCAGACTACGACATCCAGCTCAAGTGCATCCGGAACAACCTTGAGATACACCATCCGGACAATGTGGACCTCGAGGCCGAGGAGAAGGACCTTCGCGACCAGTATGAAGCCGTTCGGGGCAGATTGCGGATCGAAGTCGGTGACAGAAGCTACAGTGCATTTGATGTGCTACGCATGCTACGCATCGAGCCGGACAGGGCAAGACGTGAACCTCTATACAGACGCATCCTCACAGCGCGCACCGCGGTCAAAGAGGAGTATGACGCCATCTGGGAGAGGCTGTTTGCATTGCGTCAGCAGATTGCCCGCAATGCCGGCGTCTCCGACTACCGGGCGTATATGTGGAAGAGACTCAATCGCCACGACTACACCCCGTACGATGTCATTGCGTTCTGTGACGCCATTGAGAACGTGATTGTCCCCGTAGTGGCGAATCTGCGGCGTCAGCAGTCCGCGGAACTGGGGGTTGACAGCGCAAAACCGTGGGATGTGACGGTTGAAGCGCAGGCCGACCAGCCACTAACCCCCTACCGGAATACGAAAGAGTGGTTGCAGAGATCCCGCAACGTGTTTCAGCATATCTCCCCTCTCTTTGGCAAGCACTTTGACACTATGCAGGCTGAAGGCCTACTGGACCTTGAGAGCCGATCCGACAAGTCGCCCTGGAACTACGCCGAATGGCTTCCAGCCAGCAACCGCAGTTTTGTCTTCATCAATGGACGGGGTGGCAACAGCGATTTGTTCATGCTTTTCCACGAATTTGGCCATGCAGTCCAGATGATTGAGATGAGCGCCCTGCCTTACCTGCGACAGAAAATGCTGCCCAACGAAATCAGCGAAGTGGCCTCAACCACAATGGAGTTGTTGGCCAGTGACAACCTTACCGAGTTCTATGCACCAGAGCAGGCCGAGCTTGCACGGCGTAACCATCTCGCCAGCATGCTTGCCCGTTGGCCTTCTGTGGCGATGGTTGCCCTGTTTCAGCACTGGGCGTACACAAATCCAGAAGAAGGGTCAGATCCGGAAGCTTGTGACCACTACTGGCTGAGCCTGTGCAACCGGTTTGTGCCAAGCGTAGATTACTCGGGCTTTGAGGACGATCTACGGATGCAATGGCGCGAGGTTTTCCAGGTGTTTGTCTTCCCCTTCTACTACATCGAATACGCCTTTGCCCAGTTGGGCGCGGTGCAAATCTGGCAGAACTACCGGCGCAACCCCCAAGGCACCATCGGCCGATTCCGTCATGCCCTCAGCCGGGGATACACGGTCAGCATTCCCGAGTTCTACACGCTGGCAGGGGCTGAGTTTGGACCTCATAGGGAAACCCTGCAGCAGGCAGTGGAGGCCATTTAGAGGCTTCTCTGAAGTCGGCGCGCCTAGCTTGCAGGTGCATTTGTGCGACCGCACTAAGGTCTTCCGGGGATGGCAACCGCGGTACTAGACAGCGGGACCACCCCCTTTCGGCTCCGTTTCGCGTTCCGGCCGGTCCGCGCCACCATCATAAGGCCAAGCGGGCCGCGGGACTACCCCAAAGAACCGGAAAAACCGTTCTTTCCCCCGACTGGGTGGCGCCCCACGGCCAGGCCTGGTTAGGCTGAAGCCAGGAAACCTCAGGCGGTGTCCGGAGGGGTGCGCCGCGTAACCTCCACGGCTTCGAGTAGACGGGTCACGGGACCACCTCCTGGTGCTGTCTTGTTGTTATTCGGACTAAGCGGTACATTGGAGTCAGACAGGCCATAAGGAGAAGCCGCCCATGCCACGTTTCAGCAAGGCACAGCGCGAACGCATCCGTACCGTCCTGCTCGACCGGGCGGCGCAGTTCTTTGCCGAGCGCAGCTACGCTGCGGTCACGTTGGAGGACGTCACGGCCGCGGCAGGCATCGCCAAGGGTACCTTCTACAGCTTCTTTGAGGGCAAGGAGGACCTCTTCAGCCAGGTCTGCGAGCGCGAGCATACGCGTTTCCACAAGCATGTTGAGGGGTTGTTCGCTGGGGTGGACGTGTGCCGCCGGGAGCAGGTTCGGGATGCCCTGCACGCGGTGGTGCGCGATCTTGCCGCCAATCCGCTGCTGCGGCGGGTACTCGACGAGCGCGACACGCCCGTGTGGTTGGAGGTTCGCGACGCCCCGGCCGGGCGACTGGGGCAGGAAAGAGCCAGCACCGAGCTGATGGCCGGGTTGATCGAGGCCGGCCAGCGGGCCGGGGTGATGCGCGAGGGCGACCCGGAGGAGCTCGCTGCGGTCTGCGGTCAGTTGACGGCCGGTTTCCTCGTATCCAGCAGCGCCGCCGGGGCCGAAACGCTGCGGAGGCTGGAGACTGCCCTGGATCTCGTGGTCGACGGCTTGTACACCGTTGGGCGGAGTGAGCGATGATGATTACCGTCGAGGGTTTGACCTACCAGTACCCGCGGTCGGCGGCGCCGGCGGTGCAGAGCCTGGCGTTCCAGGTGCGCGACGGGGAAATCTTCGGATTTCTGGGCCCCGACGGGGCGGGCAAGACCACGACTCAGAAGTTGCTCACCGGCCTGCTGCACGGGTACCGCGGCGTGGTGCGGGTCTTCGGGCGCGACCTGGCATCGTACGGTCCGGACTACTATAACCGCGTCGGCGTCTGCTTTGAGCAGCCCAATCTGTACGAGCAGCTGACCGCGGAGGAAAACCTGGATTTCTACCGCGGCCTTTTTGACGTGCCCACCGAGCGGCCGCACGACTTGTTGAGGCTGCTGGACCTCCCGGTGGCTGATCGCCGGACCGCCGGCCAGTATTCCAAGGGCATGAAGGCTCGCCTGGCCCTGGCCAGGTCGTTGCTCAACCGGCCCAAGCTGTGGTTTCTGGACGAACCGACGTTGGGCCAGGATCCCCAGCACTCGGTGATGATCCGCGCGCTGATCCGGCGGGAGCGGGAACGCGGCGCGACGGTGTTCCTGACGACCCACGACATGGCTGTTGCCGATGAACTCTGCGACCGGGTAGCCCTGATCGTCGCCGGGCGGATCGCCGCCGTGGACTCGCCACGCCAGCTCAAACTGCGCCAGGGGCGCCGGATGGTGCGGGTGGAGTACCGGCCGGCCGGGGTCCTGGGCGTCGAGCCGGCTGCCGGCGAGGGTGCGGGAGGGCTGCGGCTCGCCGAGTACGCCCTCGACGATCCCGAGCAGAAGGAGCGGTTTCTGCAGCTGGTGCGGGACAACGACCCGGAGACCATCCATACCACGGAGCCGACTTTGGAGGACGTGTTCCTGAAGTTAACCGGCACTGCGCTCGGTGGCGATCGGCGGCCGGGGGCGCCGGAGAGATGAGCCGGGTGGCGACCGTCGTCCGGGTGGACCTGAGGGTTCAGGGGCGGCACCTATTTCCGCAGATCTACCTTGTCCTCACGATCCTGTACGCGCTGCTCTTGCGACTGACGCCGCTTTCGGTCCTGACGCCTCTGCTGCTGCCGATATTCCTGTTCTCGGAGCCAGGGCTGCTAGGGATGCTCTTCACGGCAGCTCAGCACTACTTTGAGCAGACGCAAGGCGTGGCTGTGGCCGTGGCGGTGACGCCGCTGCGGGTTCGCGAATACGTGCTTGGGAAGGCGCTGTCGATCAGCGTGCTGGCCACCGCGGCCAGTGTGCTCCTGATGGCCCTGGTGGCGCCGGTGGACGCCAGGCTGCTGGCCTTGGTCCCGGCGATGTGGCTCACGTCGGTCACGTTCGGGCTTTTCGGGCTGGGGGTGGCAGTGCACTTCACGGACTTCTTCCGCTTCCTGTTTGCGGTGATGCGGTTGCAGGGCCTGCTGCAACTGCCAGCCCTGGCCATCATCGGGCTGGTGTCGCGATGGTGGTTCATCTGGCTGCCGTCCGCCCCGGCCCTGTATGCCCTGGAGCAGGTGGTGCAACAGGGTCCGCGGGCGCTGGGGGGCGCGGCCTACTGGGCGTACCTTCTGTTCATGGCGGGGTGGGCCGCCGCTGCCTTGGTCTGGGCGGAACGGCAATACCTGCGTCAGGTGCGCGGCGTGCCGCGCGGCGGCCGGGGCGGAGCGAGAAGGGGCGGGCGGCATGCATAAAGTCTGCGTGTTGTTTCGCAAGGACATGCTCACGGCGTATCGGAACCGTCTCATGCTGCTGCTCATGCTCGTGCCGCTGCTCGTGGCCGTCGCACTGCGAGTCCTTGTAGTCGTGGCGAAGAGGTACGTCCCATGGCTGCCGCCTGATACGGAAACGCTGCTGGCTCCGCTGGTCGCGATGACCCCCGGCTTTCTGGTCGGCACGGCGGCCGGCTTTGGGCTGGTGACGGAGCGCGAGACGCGGGCGGCGGTGAGCCTGCGGGTCATGCCGATCGGGCGGTGGATGTTTGCGGCCTACCATTGCGGGTGGCAGGCGGCGATGACGGCTGTGCTTGCGCCGCTATGTTTATGGGTCTACGGGGCCCGGCCGGCTTCCTGGCCGGAAACGCTGGCCGTCGTGCTGGCCCTGTCGCTGAGCACCGGGGTGGTTTCCATGCTGTTGGGCTCTTTGGCCGCCAACCGGATCGAGGCCCTGGCGGTGTCCAAGGCGACGGGAGTGTTGCTGCTGACGCCAGGGGCGGTCTTCCTGGTCTCGCCGGCGGCGCAGCTGGCCGTGGCCTGGAGCCCGTGGTACTGGGCCTACGTCGGGCTCGCGGGGGCAGTCGCCGGGCAGGGCGCGGCGGGGCTGTCGCTGCTACGGTGGCCCGGGTACCCGCCGGCGGTGGCGGCGCTGGCGTGCCTGGTGACGAGCATCGGGTGGACGGTGGTGTCTGGGCGGAGGTATGAGAGGGCAATGGGGTAGGGGCATCGACTGGATCGCCAGGTTCCAGCGGTTCGACGGCATCCCTGGGCGCCTCGGGTGCTGCGATGAAAGGATGCAGGAAGCGCTTGAGCTGGTTTCCTCAAAGCGAAGTGCGGAGGATAGGTGGACGATGGAGGCGAGTTTCAACGACCGCATGCCCGTACCGATATGGCTACCCCTTGGCCTTGTGAGGACGGCAACGCGCGGCGAGATAGCCGACAGCCGCTCCGAGGGCGAACGTCAAGACCAACACCACCAGCGCCTCGGCGAGCGCGCCCGTCCACCTCGGATGCCGCGCCCACGGGTCCCCCCTGATGGCTGCCAGCGGGTAGATTCTCTGGTACAGCGCGCGGCACGCGGTCTGGTAGAGCATGTGGACCGTAACGACCAGACCGCCGGCAAGCGCGCCGCTGAGCCCCATCGGGGCTGCCGTCAAACCGGCGCCGGCCGCAAGGAGGACACCAGCGAGCATCGGGAGCATTCCGCCTGGATTTCCGGCCAGGGCAGGAACAAACCAGGCACATGCCGTGACGACACACATCAGGAGCCAAAACAGGCCGAATAGCGACGCGCGCCGCCGGTCAGCCCTTATTGCGGCCCACCATCCACGCACGCGCTCCACCTCCCCCCAAAATCAGGCATTCCGCGGTCCGGTAAGGCCTTCTAAGAGGTTCCTATGCCCCAAGCGCCTGAGACTTGACTGAAAGGTATCGCCGCGGGGGGCGTGGGGAGGCCTGACCCGCCTGACCTATCCCAGGAGTCACCCCACGTGCGTGGAAAACGCAGGTACACGGGCCCGGTTGCCGAATAGGGCGCCAAGTCGCGGGGACGGACAACGATGCCCTGGGGGTGATACGGGTGTCAGAGATACTGTCGCGGTGTGGATACCGGTGCGACCTGTGCCTGGCGTATCGCCAGAACGTGAACAGACAGGACGAGCGCGAATACCTGCGGGACAACTGGAAGACCTACTTCGGACTGGAGATCCCCGTCGAGAGACTCATCTGTGACGGTTGCCTCGGCTGCGAGAAGCAGGCCACCCGCCTTGATGCCGCCTGCCCGGTGCGGCCGTGCGTCATCGAACGGGCCCTGGAGCACTGCGGCCAGTGCGAGTCCTTCTCCTGCGAGAAGCTCGAGCTGCGGCGCGGCCACTCGCTGGAGCGGGCCCGCGAAGCTGCTGGGCCGCGCTTCTCGATGTCCACCTACCGCAGGTGCGTGTTGCCCTACGACAACTTTGCCCGCCTCGCCGAACTCCGGAAAGACGTCCGACGCCTCGAAAGACTGACCAACCCGGCGATCGTCCCGGATCTCGGTGCGATGGGCAGGTTTATCGGCGAGCCCGTTGCGCACCTGTTTGCCGAGTTGGTGCGGTTCCTCCACGCCCAGGCCGGTCTGGCCGTGGACATCAACTATGCCGGCAGGAACTACGGCTGGGAGGTCCGTGCCCGCAAGGGTTCACGCCCGATCATCAGCGTCACACCGTTGCGTCGCGCGTTCCAGGTTCTTTGCGTCATGGGCAAGAACGAACTCGAGGCCCATGAGGCCGACCGAGGCCTGTTCAGCGGGCGAGCCAACCGCCTCATCGAGGAAACCAAAAAGCTGCACGACGGCAAATGGGTGTACCTCCGGGCGGCTGACGAAGCCGACCTCCGGGACGCGCTGGCCCTGTTCGCCGTGAAGCGTTTCGGCAGGAAGGCAAGGGAGAGCGTAGCCGGCCGCCAATGGGCTTGAGCGCCTGCGCGGGCACCCTTTAGCTGAGGCCGGCGCACAGCCGCAATCCTCGGGGGAGCGATGATCATGAAGCAGGACCTGAGACTGGGCACCGCGACGATCAATCCGTCCACACCTGTTGAGGTAGGCTCGCATGTAACCATCACTCTCACCTACACCGCCGCGCACCCCATTGACGACTCCGGCTTTCTCAAGATTTGCTTTCGCCAGCAGGGCGACTTCGGCCGGCCGCAGTTCGCGGACCCCGGAGCGACCAATTACTGTACCGTGCGGACCAGCGGAAACTGCCGCATCACGCCGCGCTGGGATCCCAAGGGGCACACCCGCCCGTGGGCCAAAGCGCTCTTCCTGCAGATCGGCCGCGGCTACCTCGACGAGGGCGACACTGTCGAGGTCGTCTTCGGGGATCGGGCGGGCGGCTCGCCGGGCTGGCGGACGCAGACCTTCGTCGAAAACACGTTTGAGTTCAAGGTGTTCGTCGACCCGATCGCGACCTACGAGTTCAAGGAGCTTCCCGAGTCCCCGGTGCTGGAGGTCCGCGCGGGCAAGCCGGCGCGTTCGCTGTGCATCGCACCGTCCGAGGTCCCTGCCGGCGAGCCCTTCATATACCACGTCAAGACCGAGGATTGCTGGGGAAACCCCGTCGGGCAGCCGCTGGCCTGCCAGCACGCGGGGTTTCGCGCAGCCGGAGTCCAGACCGTTGCAGCCACCGACCGCCTGACCGGGCTTGAGGTCGTGAGCAACCCGGTGCGGGTCGTCGGCACGCCGTCCACCCTGCACCCCTACTGGGCCGATTTCCACGGTCAGTCCGAGGAGACCGTCGGCTCCAACTCGATCGAGGACTACTTCGCTTTCGCCCGCGACCGTGGGCTCCTGGACATCGCCGGCCATCAGGGCAACGACTTTCAGGTGACCGATGATTTCTGGGACAAGATCAATCACGTTTCGCATGCATATAACAGACCAAGTAAGTTTATTACCTTCCCGGGCTACGAGTGGAGCGGCAACACGCCGCTGGGCGGGGACCGCAACGTCTACTTCGCCTCCGAGGGCGGCCGGATCAGCCACAGCTCGACCGACCTGCTTCCCGGCAAGTCCACCGCCTTTGACATCTCGCCAACCGCGGTTGACCTGTTCCGTGACCTGGCGCGGTCCAAGGTCAGGCCTTTTGTCTTCGCTCATGTCGGCGGCAGGTACGCCGACATCGCCATGCACGACCCGGAGCTTGAGGTGGCCGTCGAGATCCACTCGGCCTGGGGCACCTTTGAGTGGCTGCTTGAGGATGCCCTGCGCCGCGGCTACCGGATCGGGATCGTCGCCAACTCCGACGACCACAAATGCCGGCCGGGCGCCAGCTATCCCGGCTCCGGCGAGTTTGGTTCGCTCGGCGGGCTCACCTGCGTCCTGGCCGAGCGCCTGGACCGCGAGGCCCTCTACGCCGCGCTGGCGGCCCGGCACTGCTACGCCACCACCGGCAACCGCCCGCTGCTCGACGTTACCGTGACCACTCCCGGTGGCCGTCAGGCGATGATGGGCGACGTCGTCGCCGTTGCCGTCAGTGGGACCCCGGTTCCGGTTCTCAACGTAAGCATCGCCGGCACGGCCGCAATCGAGAGCGTGGACGTCCGCAACGAACTTGATCTTGTAGAAACCTTGCGGCCCAAGACGGCGGGCGGGCGCAGTAGCCGGATCAAGCTCGTCTGGAGCGGGGCCGAGGTGCGGGGCAGGGACCGCCTCACCCGCTGGGATGGGGGCTTGACGGTTGACGGCAACGGCATCGCGGCTGCTACACCGATCAACTTCTGGAACGCCGACTGGCCTCTGGAGCGGGCGGGCCACAACCGTCTCGCCTGGAGATCCAACACCACCGGGGGCCTGGCCGGGGTCATCATCGAGCTGGAGGATGCCGACCGCGGCTCGATCACGGTGTCCACGCTTCAGGGGCAGCTCGGCGCGAGCATCGCATCCATCGGGCCTGAGCCCACGGTGGTCGAGTACGGCGGCCTGGGCAAGCGGATGGCGCTGTACCGACTCCCGGCGGCGGGAGC
>JAUYEG010000039.1 GCA_030691505.1 Bacillota bacterium
TAGCCGCAAGTATGGGTATGTCAGCAGTCAGTACTAAGTCGTCGTGCCATAGTCCCAGTAGATTGACGAGCCAGTGAACGCCGATGCCGTCTCCATCAACGAATGAAATGGTGGCAAGATCTGCGTACTTGAGGAAGACCACAAGGGCCAACGCCCCCAGAGCTATGGTGACCGTCTTCATGAGCCTCCCTGTGGCCAAGAAGATCGATCCTCCCTTCTTCCAATGATAGTCCAACAGCCTGGTCGCAAGTATGGGTATGTCAGCAGTCAGTATCTGATCGTCGTTTGTGGCAGCTAGTCCTCTCGCTGGCCATACAGTAGTTCCAGACCGGTCCGAACCTCCGCTCGAAGCACTCCTCAACGACGTGACATTGGTGCAGCTAGATACCGGTGAGCCGTTCACTAGCGGGCATATGCTTGGAGTTCGAGAGTTCCGCGGCGGGTCCCTCTGGGAAGCGCTAATCTAGCTGGGTATTCTCGAAGTACATCTCTCGGCTAATGCGCTCCAAAAACATAGCTTCGGCACCCGATTCCACATAAGTACAGCTTAGTCTGACGGGGATGGAACAGGGGGGCGGCCATGGGGTCCGCCCCCCTCGTTTGCATTCCGTTGCGAAAGGACGGGCGCAAGCCTACTGGGATCCGTCCTTCTTGGACTCCTTGATCGCGTTCTTGACGGCATACTTGACAATGTAGTCGATGGCTACGGCGGGTACGCACCTCAGTCCCTAGGCCTTGCGGGCGATGACCCCGAGCGCCTCACAACCCGGCGAATACGGATTCCCCAGAAGGTCGCTCCAGATGCCCTCAATCTCAAAACCATGCCGTGCGAGCACCACACCAAGGGTTTCTAGAGTGTAGCCCTGGGTCCATAGCCTGTAGACGGTCCACTCACCGCTCTGCTCTACCACCAGGTATTCATCGAGCGCGACCGCAACCTCCGGATAGACTACGACCCTGGTTGAAACCAGGTGCGGCCCGGGACGCCAGAAACCGCCGGAGCTGGCATACCAGCCCGGCTCCGCGTGGCTGCGCGCCATGCCCTCCCCAGTGAGTACGTCGACGACAAAGCGGCCGCCCGGCCGCAGTGCACGGTGTATGTTGGCCAGGACCGCGTCGCAATCCGCTGGCGGCAGCACGCCCAGGTCGTAGTAGACCAGCAGCGCGGCGTCGAACTCGCCGGCATACCTGATTGTGCGGTAATCCCGGCATACGTACTCGATGTCCAGGCCGTCAGCCTGGGCCTGTCCGCGGGCATAAGCGATCGAGCTGCGGGAATAGTCCACACCGGTCACCCGCAGGCCGCGTCGGGCGAGCCTGGCCGCGTAGAGGCCGGGTCCGCAGCCGAGGTCAATCACCGGCTGCCCCGCCCGCAGCCCGAGTGTCGAAGCGATCCACTCCACGCTGCGGTCGATTGTGGCCGGCTTGCGGCTGGCGGCGTCCGTTTCGGGGTCCAGGTGAGCCCGGAGCATCTGCTGCGAGATGTGTGGGTCGTCCCAGAGCATCGGTTCACCTTGCGTCCACAACGGTGGGCGCTCGGGCAGACATCGCAGCCCTTCGACGTCCAGGCGGGGCTGAATGGGTCCAACCACAGGCCCCAGAGAGCCGCGGTAGGGATGGGCCGACAACAGCAGCACCTCCGAAGCTCGACACGGGCCCTGGGACGTCCTGTGCCGCGCGCCAACTGACCGGCGAAACCGCCGGATTCCGTCTCTGGTGGGAGAATACCCCAGCATGCCCCGCTATGCAATCATGGGCGCGGGGATGTGCAGGGCAACATGCCGCAAGGGTCAAAACAGGGACCGGACGGATTCCCGCAGGGGGTGCTGACGCTGACCAGGAGCCTGCGGCTGCTACCTGCACGACGTGGGCATGTTTCACCCGCAATCCCGCGCGCCGGACGAAACCCGGCGCCTGCACGGCACTCTCAGCCGGCAGCGCATCCAGGAGCAGAAGGAGCTTTTCCTGCTGTGCGGCGACGAGACGCGCCTGCCGTGGGACCTCCGGCCGGAGGAAGCCTGAGAACACGGGAGGGACCGGGCCGGGTGAGGTTGGGTGATATGAGCCGCAGAGTTCTCGTCATCGGCGGGGCAGGCGACCTCGGCCGAAACCGCATCCTGCCTGCCCTGGGCCAGCTGGGCCTGCACGCCGACGTCGTCGACCCGCAGCCTTTCCCGGGCAATATGCCGGCCGCGGTGGCGCGCGCCTACCCGTCGCTGGAGTGTCTGGGCTCGACTGACGGTGACTGCTACCTGGGCGCTATCGTCGCCTCCCCCAATCACCTCCACCTGCGGCACTGCCGGTGGGCCCTCGGCGCGGCGCGCGCGCCCTGCCTGTGCGAGAAACCGATCGCGCACACTCTGGACGATGCCCGCGAGATGGCGAGGCTCGCCTCAGGCCCGGTGCCGCTCTGGACGGCCGACCACTACCTGGCCAAGCCGCCGAGCGACTTCCTGCTCGCCCGCGGCCCCGAACTCCTGTCGTCGGTCGGCCCGCTCCGCCGCGTCCGCGGCCGGATCCTCGAGCCAGCCGGCACCCTGGCCGGGCGCGGGTGGCTCCGGGACCCGGACCGCGCCGGGGGCGGCATCTGGGTTGACACCGGCGTCCACCTGGTCACGCTGCTGCTTTCGCTGCCGGCGGCAGCGACGCCGGGCCACCCAGCCCTGGCGGAATCCCCCTGGCAGATCCGGTCGGCCGCCGCCCGGGGCTACGATGAGGACCTGGGCCTGGCGGAAACCTACTTCCGGCTGTCGGCGGCCGCGGGCCAGACGGAGATTATCCTGGAGGTAGGGAAAACCGTGGACGAGCCCGCCAAAGACCTGCTCTTGGAGGGAATAGGCGGCACCATTCAGCTCGACTGGCAGGCCGGCACGGTCAGACGCGATGGGGACACAGTGTATGCCGACGCCGACCCTCCTTTCGGCGGATACCTGGCCCTGCTCGAGAGCTTCGCCGCCGTCTGCCGGCATCGGCAGCGGGCAGAGACGCCCGCCGCGCCGGGTTTAGTTGCCTGCGAGCTTGCCGAGCGGGCACTGCGTATCCTCAAGTCCGCCTACGCCTGCGCCGATCTGCCGCCCCGGCTCCGCGAAGCGTGTCTGCGCTAGCAGGCTGTGTGCCTGCAACAGGCGCTCCGTGGTGGAGCGACAATGAGACAAGGCCGCCGAGGCTCATCCCGACGGAATGCGCGTTCGCCGGGTAGGAGTTTTCACCTTCCGGAGGGGCCGTGGGGGGAACGCCCAGTCACTCTTGCTGCCGCTACAGCACGCGGACACGCGGGTACTTGTCGCGGCAGGCCCGAGCGAAAGCAGCATCAGCTGTGAGGAGATCACATTGCTCCCTTTCCGCAAGCGCCAGGTAGACAGTATCGTACGCCGTGGCCTGCTCAAGCTCGGTGGCTATGGCCGAGGCGCTCTCCATAAGTCCCCAATCGCTGTAGAGTCTGATGCCCAGTCGGGCAATGAGCCTTAGCGCCTTCAGGCCCTGCTGCGTGGTCATATCGGCACGCCGTATCTTCTGCGTCAACACCGACGTTACCTCGGCCGCCATTGTGGCGGGAGAAATGACGTCCTGGTCCCGGTTAGAACGAAACCAGTCATGGGCACTTGCACTGTCGGGTTCGGAAATCGCGAGCTTGACTACCACGCTGGCATCAATGCACACCGTCATGCCGCGCCCCCCTCGCCTCGCGGAGGCCCCTGGGGATCTCCCGGCGCGTCGGGCGGGTCTGGCAAGTCAGCGAGCTGTGCAAGGCGATCAGACCGCTCCCTGCGGAGTCGGGCAAGCATCTCTACCGAATCCTCTCCCGGACCGCCGGCTTCAGCCATGGCGCCCCGGAGTGCCTCAAGCTGCCGCAATGCCTCGTCGCGTTCGATCTTCCGGCCATATTGGGCGACGGCCTCGTTGACCACGCTGTTGAGCGACAAGTTTCTCGCGCCAGCATGGGCCCGCAGCCGCTCATAGTCCTGCCGGCTCAGGCGTACTGTGACGGCCCTGAACTCGGGGTGGTCCATGCCATTTTCCGATCCAGCCATATGCCTCACCATATGCACCATACTACGCACCGCCGCATGATGCAAGCCTAGTCTGGCTACTCCTTGCCCGAATCCTCGCACAGGGACCGCCCCTGCGCACGGCGAAGCAAACTAGGTTCGTCTACTACAGCCGGGGGGTGTGATCAATGGTGCAGCGGAAACCTTCAAAGCTCGCATGGATCCCCCTCGCGCTGGCGGCTGTGTTGATCGTCCTCGGGGCGTCTTACCTATTGCGGGCAGACCAGGATCGCAAGCCCACCGAGACGTTGCTGCAGCAAATGCAGCGCCTCGTGGCCGCCGGTGACCTCGCCGGCGCGCTCGCCCTTGCACCCCAGATCCGTGGTCCCGAACGGCCCGCGGCCGCTGCCGCGTTCGTGAGGTGGGCCGGAGGTCGCGCCAACCCAACCAGGGCCGATGCCGAGCAGTCGGCAGATGCCTACCTGGCAGCGGCGGAGCTGGACCCGCAGCGGACCGACGTGTACGTGCGTCTGGTGGATCTCGTAACGGCGTGGCGGCTCGGCAGCCATGCCCACCGGGGGTCCGCCGTGTGGATGGAGGCGTTCTTCGCCGACCCCACCAGATGCGATCACCCCGAGTTTGCGGTCGGGGAGTCTCTCGGCAGGCTCGCGGACCTTTTCGACGCGGTTGACGCCGCCGATCGCAACCCTACAGACGCGGCGGCCAACGTTGAGGCAGCGCACCAGCACCTTCTGAGCGGCAACACCGCAGAGGCCAGGCGGTACGCGACGCGGGCCCGCGAACTGGCGCCTGGCCGGCTCGACGTCCTGTCTCTGCTGGCCGACGTGGGTATGCTCGATCCCGTTTCAGCCGAAACCGTGGTGAACATCAGCCTGCCCCTCCGGGCGAGCATGCTCGCGGATATCCGCGGCGGGATGGCCGCGGTGACAGGCTATCAGGACGAGGTCGACGTGGCGTACGTTGTCGCCCTGCCCGGCGGCGAGATCAAGGCTCGCATCGAACGGGTCTCCGGCATAGCCATCTCCCCCTGCGGGCGGTATGTGGCCTACGCGTCCCCGGCGGACCTTGGGGAGCCCTGCCCCATTACCGTTCTTGACCTCGAAACGGACGAAACCCGTCTGCTCCTGGAAACCATCGGCGCCGAGCGCGGCATACGGTGGTCGCCGGATGGGTCGATGATCGCCATTTCGTCCATGGAGGGCCTCATCCTGGTGGGCGCCGACGGCAGCGACCGGCGCGTGGTCATGCCGGCAACACGCCTGGGAGACACGACTGATTGGTCCACATGGGCCTGGCCGCAGTGGTTCGCCGGCGGTTTGCGGGTCTCGGCTCAGAAGCTGGGGTGGGAGTACCTGGGCGAGGTCCAGGCGTACGATTTGACGACGGAAACCACTTCGGTCGTTCTGCGGATGGGGCCGGGACAATACGAGGTGGGCACCGTGAGCTGGGCGCCAGGCGGGGACAGGATGGCGCTCAATTACCGGCGGTATGAGGCCGATTTCCTCTGGACCGTCGCCATGGTGGACGCCGGCGGGGACGCGGCCGACGCCACGATTGCCGTGTCCGGCGACACCGACGTGGACCCGATAACCTGGTCACCCGACGGCAAGCACCTGCTGGTCAGGATGGGAAACCACCTCTGGCTCTGGGAGGAGGCCACCCGAAAGCTGTCTCTGGTCCCCGGCGAGCCGTACATCTTCAGCGTCTGGACCGACGAGAACATCATCTACTTTCTGTCGGAAATGGGCGGGCGCCTGGTGGGGATCAGGATGAGCGGGGTCTAACGTTGCACATATCCGACGCGGTCTTAGCCCACTCGGGCGGCAGACAGGACGGGAAGAGGTGGCTCGCGGTGACGTTTGATGACTTGCTCCTCAGGGCCAGGTCCGTGCTCAACCCGCGACGGCTGTCAAGCCATGCCGGGGCGGGCGGAGTGGCGGCGGCGATCCTGACCGAGGAGGGGAACGTGTACACGGGGGTCTGCGTGGACACGGCGTGCTCGATGGGCTTCTGCGCCGAACACGCCGCCGCTGCCGCCATGATCACGGCCGGCGAAAACCGAGTACTGAAGATGCTCGCTGTGGGCTCGGACGGACGGGTATTGCCGCCGTGCGGCCGCTGCCGCGAGTTTGTGAACCAGCTTCACGACGGCAACGGGGACGCCGAGGTGCTGGTCGCGCCTGGGGTGGTCATGACGGTCAGAGATCTGCTCCCGCATGACTGGCGGACGGCCGGGGGCGGGCGAGAGGGCTAGCCGGGGAAGGAAGCACGATTGTTTCTGGCATGGAAGGTTTTTTGCGGCCCATCCCGAACCCTGGCTTTTATGTTTGCAGCCAACAGAAACGACGCAGGTACGAGAACCGGGGTGTCGTGATGCCGGAGGCCGGCGCTGGCCCGCTTGATCTCAAGAAGACCTGGGTGTTTTTCTGGCCGCTGGCCCTTAGCGGGATTATCATGTCCGCTGGCCAGCCTGTGGTCCAGGCGGGGCTCGCACGCCTGCCGTCACCGGAGCTCACCCTGGCGGCATACGGGGTTGCCTTCCATGTTGCATTGCTGCTCGAGGCGCCCATTGTGATGCTCCTCGTCACCGCGACCGCGCTGGTCCGGGACGAGCGAACATACCGCTTCACGCGAAACGCCACGTTCCTCTTCTGCGTAGGGGTGGTATTCTCCACGGGGGCGGTCGCGTTGTGGATGCCCCTCTACAATCTGGTCTTCCAGCGGCTCCTGAGCTTCCCGGCGGACGTCGCACAGGCGGCCCGCCCCGGGCTCATCGCCCTGATCCCCTGGGCCGGGGCGGTAGGCATCCGGAGGTACTACCAGGGGATACTGATCCGTTTTGGGCAGACCAGGGTTGTATCGTACGGCAGCATGGTCCGGTTGGCCACGATGGTCATCGCGATGATCCCCGGAGTGGTGCTGCTCCCTGAGCACGGAGTGCTCGTCGGCGGGCTGGCGCTGCTGGCGGGTGTGGTCGCCGACATGCTCGTGGCCCTGTTCTTTGCCCGGCGCCTGCTGATGCAGCATGTCCTGCCCGCCGTGTCGGACGAGGCGACCGACGCCGGCCTGAAGGTGATGCCTTTCCTCGCCTTCTTTACGCCGCTGATCCTGACGACAGCCCTCCGGTTTGTCGGACGCCCGCTGATGCTCAGCGGCATCGCCAGGAGCCACGAGCCGGTCCTCGCCCTGGCCGCGTTCCCGGTTGCCTTGGGGACGCTGCAGATGTTCTCCGGTTTCGTCCAAATGTTGCAGAACGTGGGGGTAGCGCTGGTCAAAGACGCTCAAAGCTTCGCGGTGGTCCGCCGCTTCGCCCTGATTGTCACAGCCGTATGCACGGGGCTCGTCGCCCTCGTCGCCTTCACGCCCCTGGGCAACCTGTACCACGGCGTGGCGATCGGTCTTGAGGGGCCGGCGCTGGCCATGGCCAACGTCTCGCTGCGCCTGATCGTGCTGGCGGCTGGGCTCACGGCGCTGCTGAGCTACCTGCAGGGCCTGATGATCCGGCGGGGCCGGACGGTCGCGGTCAACGCCGCCGCGCTGGGGAACGTCATCCTGCTCGTCGCGGCCGTCAACCTGGTGGCAATCAACACGAGCTGGCCGGGTCACCTGATCGCCGGGGTCATCTTCCCACTGGCCCTGGTGGTCGAGGTAGGCATTCTCTATGTCTGGTGCCGGCCGATCGCGCGGGAGATCACAGCTGCGGCGCCAGCCGCCGCCGCGCAGCAGCGGCGGGCGGAGGCGGCGGGGTAGGCTCCGATCGATCCGTGGGCCCGGGAGCGGGAGCGGCATCGCTCCTACACGCGCTTGTCCAGGTAATCTTTCATTTCGGCAACTGCGGTGAAACCGAGTTGCTCTGCGATCGCGTCAGCCGTCCCGGTGGGCACCGGTGTGCTGTCGCTATGGTCGTGGAAGTAGCACCTACGCAGCGTGCCGTCCCGCCCCACGCCGATGTGGGTCTTGCTGCCTGTGCCTGCCGGCTCCATGCTGAGATGGCGCAGCAAGAAAGCTGTCTGTCCCTGTGTGAATCTGATTTCTCCTGATACACTGGTCATTGGCTGGCGAGGGTAACCACCCC
>JAUYEG010000063.1 GCA_030691505.1 Bacillota bacterium
CACCCCGGAGGCTGTGGACCAGTACCTCCGCGCCTCGACCGGGTCCTGATGCTGAGGTACTACCGGCTTCCCAAGAGCGCCATCTGCCGGGTCACGGGGCACAACCCGAGCTGATCGACGAACACCTGGCCCTGGCCTGGCGGACAAGCACTTCGGCACCGAGGAGGCGCTGACAGGATACCCGACGAATCGGGGAATCGACTTGGAAGTGGTTGGTTAGCTCATCTAGCGGTGGTTGGAGACACATCTTCCCGGAGGTATCCATCAATGGAGGCGGCGGCTACTTTCCCCGCACCCATAGCGCTTATTACTGTGGCTGCCCCGGTGGCAACATCACCGCCTGCCCAGACTTTAGGCTTAGTAGTCTGCCCGTTTTTCTTGTCTACAACCACCGTACCCTCAGAGGTAGTAGCTAATCCCTCGGTTGTGGAAGGCACTAACGGATTGGGGGTAGTCCCCAGCGCGACCACAACAGTGTCAACATCCATGACGAACTCACTGCCAGGCTTCGGTATGGGTCGGCGCCGGCCGCTGGCATCTGGCTCGCCTAGCTCCATTTCAATGCATTCCATGGCAGAGACCCAACCACGTCCATCACCCAAGAACCTTAATGGATTAGTCAGCATCTTAAATACAATTCCTTCCTCTTGGGCATTGTCCACCTCTTCGGCACGTGCCGGCATCTCAGCCCTGGAGCGGCGGTAGATAACATAAACCCGGTCAGCGCCCAGCCTAAGGGCACAGCGCGCAGAATCCATTGCCACATTACCGCCGCCAATCACGGCAATACGCCTTCCCATGGGTACGGGTGTGTCATACTCCTCGCGGAGGTAAGCTTTCATCAGGTTCACCCGGGTAAGGAACTCGTTGGCGGAATAGACTCCAGTAAAGTTCTCCCCCGGAATGCGCAAGAACATAGGTAGTCCTGCTCCAGTTCCCAGAAACACGGCGTCGTATCCGTTGCTCAAGAGCTCGTCCACGCTCATCACTTTGCCTATTACTGCGTCAAGCCTGATTTCGACCCCCCAAGACCTGACGTAGTTCACTTCCGATTGCACAATGGCCTTAGGCAATCTGAACTCAGGAATGCCATACATCAGAACTCCGCCGGCTACATGCAGAGCCTCGAAAACGGTCACCTGATGTCCCATCTTGGCCAGGTCGGCGGCACAGGTCAAACCTGCCGGTCCCGATCCCACCACCGCAACCTTCTTACCCGAAGATGGCGCTATGTCAACGACTAGTCTAGCAGAACCCGCTTGCTGCTGTTCCCAGTCGGCAACATAACGTTCTAAACGCCCGACGGCTATCGGAGCCCCCCTCTTTCCCAGAACACAAACCTCTTCACACTGTGTCTCCTGAGGACACACCCGACCACAGATTCCGGGAAGGCTGTTCTTGCTCTTGAGTATCTTCACCGCTTCAGGCATGTTGCCCTGACGTAATGCCTTGATGAAGTCGGGTATATCCACATTTACCGGACAGCCTCCGACGCAAGGGCGTTTGGGGCACTGGATGCACCGATTGGCTTCATGCGTAGCCTGCTCAGCGTTGTAACCCAGGGCCACTTCGTCAAAGTTCCTAGCCCTGACATGAGACTCCTGTCTCGGCATCTCCACACGGTTTAGATCCAGTTTTGCCACAGTGCTTCTCCTTTGCCTACCATTGTCCGCAGTACTGGCATCGGTATGCTGTTGCCACTTCTTCGAGACGAACCGGGTAGGTACAGCGACGCGCCATAAGAAGATTCCAATCGACCTCATGCCCGTCGAATTCGGGTCCATCAACGCAAGCGAATTTGGTATTACCGCCTACGGAAACCCGACACGCTCCGCACATCCCGGTGCCGTCAACCATAACCGGGTTTAAACTGACCACGGTCTTTATGCCAAATTCCTTCGTAACAGCGGACACCAGCTTCATCATGCAAACTGAGCCAACGACGAATGCCCTGTTGATAGGCTGACCCTCATCAAGCAGGCGTCTTAAGGGTTCGATGACCCAACCCGGCTCTCCGTAAGAGCCATCGGACGTGGTCGCGATCAAGGTGTCACTGGCTTTGCTGAGACGGTCGATCCCAAACAGGTCGGTCTTGGTCGGTGCTGAGATTATGGACCTTACTTTGTTGCCTGCCTCACGCAACGCACGAGCGATAGGCACAATGGTAGCCATGCCATACCCCATAGCTACGCAGGCGACATTGACAAAGTTGTCAATCTCAGCTGGCTTACCCAAGGGGCCCACGAAGTGTGCCACTGAGTCGCCCTTCTTAAGTCGACCCAGCTTACCGGTAGTTGTGCCAACTTCGCTTACCACGATTGAAATGCTGCCTTTCTCGTGATCCCAGTCAGCAATAGTAAGTGGGATACGCTCTCCTTTCTCGTCCACCATGAGAATAACGAACTGCCCGGGCTGAGCTTTTCTGGCGACAAACGGAGCCTCGACCTCAAGGAGGTGCACCGTTGGTGTTAGATCTTCCCTACGCAAAATCCTATACATGTGCAGTCTCCACCATTCTCTTCACTTGCACAGCGCACACCTTGTATTCCGGGATTTTGGCTACAGGATCAAGCGCATGATTGGTAAGCATATTGACTGGGCTTTCGGCAAAATGGAAGGTCATGGAGACCACCCCCGGGGGCACAGCCTCTGTCACTCTTGCCTTGGCAACGACTTCACCTCGTCGTGAAAGCACTTTGATCAGTTCACTATCCTCAATTCCTAGCCTCTGGGCGTCTGTGGGATTTATCTCCACCTGCTCCTCTTTGCTCAACCTGTTTAGACCATCTATCCGGCGAGTCAATGTTCCCGTGTGGAAATGATACAGATTACGCCCAGTGGTCAGAATGAATGGGAACTCTCCATCCGGGAGCTCCAAAGAAGGTTTATAGGTCAATGGCATGAACCTGCCTTTTCCACGGGCAAAGCTTTCCTTATGCAGGAACGGTGTGCCGGGATGATCTGCGCTAGGGCAAGGCCACTGCAAGCTCTTCCTCTCCAGACGCCGGTAGGAAATGCCAGCATAGATAGGCGTAAGTTGGGAGATTTCCTCCAGAATCTCAGAAGGATGCTTATACTCAAAACCTTGGCCACCCATTTTTTGGGCGATTTGGCACGTAATCCACCAGTCGGGTTTTGAGTCACCGATTTCACTAATTGCTTTTCGAATTCGCTGTACACGACGCTCAGTATTAGTAAAGGTGCCATCCTTTTCCGCAAAACTGCACGCCGGTAAGACCACGTCAGCTTTCCTGGCTGTTTCAGAGAGGAAAATATCCTGAACTACGAGGAACTCGAGTTTATCCAGCGAGTTGATAACTTGCTGGATGTCAGGTTCGCTCAGTGCTGGATTTTCACCAATCAGATAGATTGCTTTGATCTGTCCCTGTTGAACAGCTTCGGACATCTCAACTAAAGTAAGCCCCGGGCTGGGGTTCAGGCGGCATCCCCAAGCAGACTCAAACTTAGCCCGGATGGCTCCTTCGGCTACCCGCTGATAGCCAGTTAGGAAATCAGGGAGAGCACCCACATCGCAAGAGCCCTGCACGTTGTTGTGACCGCGGAGTGGGTTCACCCCTGATGATGGCTTACCTACGTTGCCTGTAAGCATTGCGAGGTTAGCTATTGCCAGTACGTTGTCTGTACCATGTGAGTGCTGTGTGATGCCCATAGCGTAGAGAATGCTGGCTGGCTTGGTGGTGGCGAACATTCTTGCTGCTTGGACAACCAGCTCGCCAGGTACTCCGGTGATCCTCTCAACAAAGTCAAGGCTAAAGCCCTCAAGAGAGGTGCGAAACGCCTCGAAGTTCTCACAACGCTCCTGGATAAAGGTTTCGTCCTGCAATCCTTCATCGACGATGACACGCATCATACCCATAAGCAGAACAACATCACTTCCCGGTGAATGCCGCAGCCAGAGGTCAGCTAATTCAACGAGCTCTATTTGCTTTGGGTTGACAACGATGAGCTGCCCACCCCGGCGTATTGCCTTCTTAACCTCTAGTGCAATTACAGGGTGAGCAACAGTGGTATTAGTGCCAATGGCTAGGATGCAGGCAGCCTCTCCAATTTCAGCAATACAGTTAGTCATCGCGCCGCTGCCAAAGCTCTGAGCCAGTCCCACTACAGTAGGAGCATGGCAGAGTCGAGCACAATGGTCGATATTGTTCGTGTGAAGTACCACCCGACCGAGCTTTTGAGCTACATAGTTATCCTCGTTAGTGCATTTGGCGGAGGAAACAACCGCCACCTGTTCACCAGAATATCGGGCGAGGGTGCTTGCCACGACATCCAAAGCCTCATCCCAATCGACCTCTACTAGTGTGCCATTCCGTCTTATTAAGGGGCGTGTGAGACGGTCACGGTGATGAACAAACTCAGCAATGCCGAAGCGTCCTTTGACACACGCCTGCCCGTGGTTTGCCGGGCCATCAGGGTCAGGCATCGCTTGAGTGACCTTCCCACTTCGTATCTCCAAATTCAGCTGGCAACCAACCCCGCAATAGGGACAGACAGTGGTGACTACCTGTTCTGGCAGTCCTCTTTGTGCTCTGCCAAACAAGGCTCCGGTGGGACATATATCTACGCAAGCACCACAAAACTTGCACCCCGAATCTTCAAGTGAACGGTTTAGTGGCGTGCCTACCGAAAGTCCCTTTTCATTAAGTGAGAAGTATATCGCCTTATTGCCACGAAGCTCATGACAGACCCTAACGCAGCGACCACAACGTATACACAGGTTATAGTCTCGGTTGAAGAAAATGCCCTCTTCTCTTAGACGTGTATCTTGCGGGATGAGAGGCAGCCTCACTTGCTCGAGTCCAATATGGGCAGCTGCCTCTTGTAGCTCGCACCGCAGATTGGCTGGGCAGACGAGGCATGTCTGAGGGTGTTCGCTTAAGATGCACTCCAAAAGGGTACGACGGAATTCGCGTATGCAAGGCGTGTCTGTTTGGACTACCATTCCTTCGGCTGCGGGCAGGGTACAAGAACATGGCAATCCGCGCATTCCCTTTACTTCAACAGCGCAAAGACGGCAGTCGCCAGAAGGAGAGATGGCCGGGTGATAACAAAGCGACGGGATATAGATACCCGCTGCCCTTGCTACCTCAAGTACTGTCATACCGCCTTTAGCTTTGACAGCCTTACCGTTTATGACGAGCTTCATTGCTTTACCCTCGAATCTGCCTCAGTTTTTCTTCGCCGTCCAGTTGCGGCAGCCCTAGCGCAGCGGCTCGCTAACATAGCCGCGAGCTCCGTCGATCCGCTGACGCGTCCTGCTCAGGCTGGAGTGGTCCGGCGTCATCTAGGCCAGGCATAGCCCAGTAACTCCCGCAGCCCCAGGCTGTCCCGAGACCGCCAAGCGATGCCCCGTTCGCCGTCGATGCCCTCAAAGAAGCCGATCAGCAGCATGCGGAAGTAGGCTCCAGGCGCAATGCTCGGACGGCCGATCGTCTCGTGGTAGAACCTGGCGCACAGCCCTTCCACAAAACCGTCAAAGCCATGCTTTGTCAAGCAGTTGATTCAGCCGCTCATAGAAGGGGTGACCCTTGGACTCCGGCAGATCGGCTGTGGCAATCCATGTGTCCGCTTGCCGCTTCCGCTTTCGTTTGCCCATCGCCATCGTTCCCGTCCCCCCTCAACGAGTACTACTACACCCCGTGCGGCATTGCCTTTTTCAACGGGGCTGCTCACTGTGCTATATTAGCACGCTTTTCTGCTTTGTCGACGATCAAGCAATTCGCCCAGGGGTCGATCAAGAAATTCTCCCACCCCTGACGGGTGATGGGAATTCCATCAGCCTGTGGCGGTCACCTCCTGTGTAGACGCCAGCTATCCAAGGAGCGCGGTCGCGCTCGGGCGTTTGCGCGACCTGTAGCTCGGACCGTCCATCAGCACGTGGTGTGAGGCGTTGACCAGCCTGTCGAGCGCGCCTTCAGCCACCGACCGGCCCACAGATGAGTACCGACTCCTGGCGCTCCAGGAACCGCAGGGTGGCCAGATCCCGGATCATGGCGGCGGGGGCCCGAGGGTTGGCCCGGAAATCGAAATCCACGATGGTCTTCAACTCCTCGAAGCGTGCTTTGGCCACGCGGCGCGCCAGAGCGCCCTGCCCGCGGCAACCGGCCTCGTCCTCCAGGATCAGGGCAAGGAACCCCAGATAGCCCAGCTGCGCACGCTGGGCCTGCTCAAGACGCTGCTCCAAGGTGGCTAGAATGCCGCTGAGCTTGAGCCCCTTCAGTGTGCGTTCCAACTGGTGAACCCGCATGTCGGTCACCTCCGTGTGTCAAGTGTGAAGGCCTGTGTGCCGCGCAGATAGGCGCCAGCCCCCGCCTTGTGGGCGGATTCCGGCAGGGTGTAAGCGTCCAGCCCGGCGACGAGAATCCTCTTGACCGTGCGATAGGCCGGATCACCGAAGGCCAACGCCCGGGTGCAGGCCGCGTCGAGGCGGGCTGCGCCGTAGGTCCGCTCCAGGCGGATAATGCCCTGCGCTTGGCGCAGGTGGGCAAGCGTTTCGACCGCAAGCACCCGGAGCATGACCTCGTGGACGTTCGGGCCCAACTCTCTGGCCCTGTGCAGGCACACCTGGGGTGTGTGCTCAAAGAACGCCACCGGGTCGGGCGGCAGGTCGTTGTGATCCGTCGTGCGCTCCCGGTCAAACCGGCGCAACTGCGTTTTGACCAGATCTCCGTCATGATAGAACTCCACGAGACGATCCGTAAGCCGGACGTCCAGGCGGCGGCCGCGGAACGTGTGCGGAACGGAGTAGAGCGCCCTGGCCACCGAGCAGTGGGCATCCGGGCCGACTTTGGCTGTCGTCCAGGTATGAAACTGGAAAAGCTCTTCCGGCAATAGCGCCATGACCGCTTTCTCATCTGCCTCGTAGACTTCGAACGGTTTCCGGTGTGTGGTGCCGTGGATGCGCAGCCCAGCCACCTCCAGGCACGAGCGCGGGGCCGCCTTGTTCATTGCCTCCAGGCTGAGGAATCGCTGTCCGCGCCAGAAGCTGTCGCGGATATAGGAGTACGGGCGTTCCACGCGGGGCTCGTCCTTTGGGATGCCCCTGACGGGCCGGGTCAATTGGAAACCCATAGTGGGTCGCGAGCTCGGCATATGCCTTGTTGAGCGTCGGGGTCGTAGAGGTCCGGCTTGACCCCTCCGCCCCCCAGGTCCTGCGTCGTCTTGCCCACCTCTTGAAAGGCGAGGGTCAGTGTTCCCGCCGCGCTGTCGAAGTCGGCGATGGTCAGCGGGATGCGCTCCCCAACCGGACCGTGCCGGAGGATAACGAACTGTCCCGGCTTGACGCTCCTGGCCACCAACGGAGCCTCAACGATAAACTCCTTTGTGACCGGCGTGAGAACGCGTTTACGTAGGATTCTGTACATCGCGGCCGCTTCGCCCCCCCATCCTGTGCTCAAACCAGGCATGGACAAGCCCTCTACCTGGCCAATTGTGAAGCCGCAAACAACTGCGGTCTCTTCGCCACCGGCGGGGTCTATTCCTGTTTAAGCAGCTCTTGCCGTGAGGAGTCGGGCGGCGATGGCGGCCCGGCAATGAGCCCGTCACCGACGGCGGGACTACGGGCGATTGAGCCCAGCACACCGTTTACGAAGCGCCCGGATTCGGGCGTGCCGTAGGATTTGGCCAGCGCCACGGCCTCATTGATGATCGCCCCGACCGGGTTTGTGGAAAACAGCAGCTCATAGGCGGCCAAACGCAGTACGGCGCGGTCGGTTGCGGCCATCTGCAGCATAGTCCAGCCTTGCATGGAAGAAAGGATCGCCGCATCAACTGCAACCAGGTGGTCCACCGTGCCTTGGAGGATTTCCCGGGCAAACTCCGCATCGGCTGAGGGGCGCATGCCGGCGCGCGCCTTCTCGAGTGCATCGGCGATCTGCATTTGACCCTGTTCGACCATGAACAGGGCCCTGAGCGCCAATTCGCGGCCGGTGCGCCGGCTCATGCCGCAACCCGCCCAACGGCCGTCATTGTTCGTTGCCCGGCGGGAGGATGCGGTCGAGTACGTCCACCAGGTTTTCCTTGTGGTCGTCCATGCGCTTGCCGATCCAGAAACCAACGAAAACGCAGGCCATCACGAAGAGTGACCACAGGAAGCCGACCCACATGATCAGCAGCGCGACCAGCAGCCCGATAACGGAGCCGATCAGCTTCCCCCGGTGGCTTTCGAGGACCTCCCGACCCATGTCGCGGAAGCTCACGGCTGACCCCCCCTACTCAACCCGGCCGCGCCTGGTCTCGTTGGTGATGTTCTGGACCATGACCTTGACCTCGGTAACCTCAACACCCACGACATTGCGGGTGTAGTCGGTGACAGCCTGCTGGATCTCCCTGGCCGTCTCCGGGACGTTGACCTCGGGACTCACCACGCCGCGGACGCGTACGCCCAAGCCGCCGGGGGTTGGAAACACCGAAGCGCGTACATCCCGGACACCTTTCAGCGAACGGGCCACTTTCGTGACCAGGTTTTCAACCGCGGAAAGGGAGATGCGCACCTCGCCCATGTCCGTCTGGTGGATCAACGTCTGCCACGGCCGGTCGCGCCGGAAACCGAAATACAGGAACCGCAGGCTGACGATGAGCGACAGCGAGGACAGCACGCCGATAAGCCAGCGCCCATTGTAGTTGGTAAACCGGAGGACTTCCCACAGGTAGTTGACCGGCGCCAGCCAACCCAGGGCCGCCATTGCGAGGAACAGGAAGGAGATCACGGCCACCGCGAGCGTGAACAAAGCCAGGACAACCCGGTCGAAAACGCCCACCCTCATCACCGTCCAGGGGCCCACCAGCCAGAGCCCGAGATTGCCGCGGCCGGCCCTGACGGCCGGAGCGGTCTCTAGTCGCGCAGCCTGGTTTCCTCTTCTCTGCCGGTCTCGTTGTGAAAGGAGACCCCCGCCACGTGCACGTTGACCTCAACGACCTGCAACCCGGTCATGCTCTCCACTGCACGCTTGACGTTCTCCTGCACCAGCCGCGCGACCTCCGGAATGCGCACACCGTATTCCAGGACCACGAAAAGATCAAGTGCGGCCTGGCGCTCGCCGACCTCTACTTTGACACCTTTCGAGAAGCTCTTCTTACCCAGCATCTCCCCAAGACCACTAACTACACCGCCGCTCATGGATGCGACGCCTTCGACCTCGGCGGCGGCAATACCGGCAATCACGCCGACAACCTCATCGGCGATCTTGACTGAACTTTTGGGAGCTTCTCCGGCGGGCTCATCGCGATCCACCTGCTTCACCTCCAAGCACTGTGGGCCGCGCCCGACCCCTGACCTGACAACACTCTTCTACCATCGCGGCAGGCTGGATAGCAAGCAATAGGGATTCTTCTCCTCCGCGCGGCAGGCTCCTGCGTGAACCCGGGCCGGACCGCGCGCGAACGGGACGCCGGAAGCCTGGCGCCCCGGCCATGGGATCCGCCCGGCACGTTCCCGGAGCCCGTCACTGCGCCCGGGATAGGATGTTGATCTCCTTGGGCGCCAGTCCGGTCCCCCGGATAATGATGTCCCCCACCTGGGCCACGTCGCCCCGGCTCAAGCTCGCCGCCTTGACAACCGCGGTGCACTGCGTTTCCCGCAGAAAGATAATGCAGTCGGCGAAGCCCTTGGCCTTGACCAGGCCTTCGAGTTCCAGTTCCTTGCCGATCTGCTTGGTGATCGCAAGCCACTGGTCCGCCGCCGTTCTCCTCGCGTCCTCGGGCACCTGCTTGTTGTTGATGAGGTCCCTGAGGGTTTCGAGCTGCTCAGCGCGGGTCCGCTCGCGGTCCAGGCGGAAATCCACAAAGAAGTCGGTCTGACCGGCCGCGGGCTCCTGATCGCCCGTGCCGGCACCGGGTGTCTTCCCGGCGGCCGGATCGGTCGGGGTACCGCCTCCCGGCGGCTGGACGTCCCAGGTCAGCAGATAGCGCAGGACGCCCTGCTCCTGCGCGGCCGCATACGTCAGGGCCACCGCCGCCAACAGCAGCACCGCACTGATCGCCAAAACCCTCTTCTTGCGCAGGACCATCAGCATCGGACTACCTCCCCATGGGCAAAACAGTGATCTTATGAGCCGGCAAAGGAAAGAGCGCCTGTACAGCGCGCACCATGTCCAGCCGCACGCGCGACGCTCCAGCTCCCTCGGCCAAAACCAGGATCCCGGATACGGCCGGCCTCTGCTCTTCGGCAACCAGCGCACGTTCGCCGTAGCTGTCATCCCTCAGAATCACGGGCTGTCGGGTCGATGTGGTTTCGACGACCGTACGGACCCCGCCCGAGGCGTCCTTCTCATCGGTCGTCCTGCTATCGCTGGTCGTGTTGTGCCCGAAGACGTAGATCGGCCCGTGCTCGAGCGACACCGATACACGCACGCGGCCCGCCCCCTGGATCTCAGAGAGCAGCGATTCGAGTTCACGCGCCAGGGCCTGTTCGTATTCGCGGCTCGAGGTACCCCCGGTGCCCGCGGCCGAGGCTGTGAGGGATCCGTCGCCCGAGCCGGAAGCCAGCGAAGTGCCGGCAGCGACCGCGGCATTTGCGGGAGCCAGCGGCGCCCTCCATCCGGTCAGCCCCTGCCACAGGCCTCCTGCCGCCCAGAGCAGGACGAGTGCAAAGACCCCCCAGACCAGCCAGCGCGCCGCGCGTTGCGTATGTCGGCCCGCCGCGTTCGGGCCCCGCCCGGGTGCCGAGCCCGTTTCAAAACTATGCGCAAGCTGTTCGATCATTCCGTTCCAGGCCATGTCCGGCCACCTCCCCTAGCGGGGCATCGATACTTCAACGGCTGCGGGGTCCAGCCGGTACAGCCCCGCCAACTGCGCGCGCAGCGCCTGACCGATCGCGGCCAGCGCCGCGGTCCGCGCCGCCGACACGTCCACGGCCCCTGCCCCTCCTGGGCCGCTGCCCCCGCCACCGGTCCCGGCGGCCGTTTCGCCGCCGCCGCTCTGTCCTTGCTGCCCGTTCTCCTGGATCCACCCGGCCACGAGCCGTTCGGGCACCCGGCTCACCCTGACCCGGAGCCGCTGCGGAGAGCCGGGCCAGCCGGACGTCACCTTGAGGTCGACGTCAACGCTTACCCCGGCCGCCTCGATGCCCAGGCTCGTGGCAACGAGGCGCACTATGTGGTCGCGCACCTGAGCCTCGTACGCCCCGTCGGCGACCGGAAACAGCGACCCGCTGCCCACGAAGGTGTACCCCTGTCCGGAGGTCCGCACGGATCTGAGATCGCCACCGGGCAGGGAAACGGCGATCTGCAGATACCCCATCAGGGGCTTGAGCAGGGCCAGCAGGACCAACAGGCCCATCACCAGACGGGCGAAGCGCCGGAAATCGCCCTGCGGCAGGGCCATTTCCAGCACGGCGGCGAGGGCGATGATCAGCACCAGATCGCGTGCCCAGGCAGACAGCGCCTGCATGTCCCCAGCCCCCTCAGCGCATCATGACCGCCGCGTTGCCGGCGCCCATGATCATGACTATACTCACGAACCACGCCAGCCCCGTGCCGCACACCGCCAGCAGCATCAGCCCGAGGCAGTTGGCGATCCCGTCAAGGCACGCGACGATCTGCGGCCCCGCGATCGGCTCGGCCAGAGCCGCCGCGATCCGGTAGATCAGAACCAGTGCGCCCACCTTGAGCGCAGGCAGCGCGGTTATCACGAAAACGGCTATCGCCCCGGCGATGCCCACCGCGTTCTTGAGGACGAGCGAGCCCCCGATCACCATCTCAAACGCGTCGCCGAACATCTTGCCGATGATCGGGATGAAACTTGTAGCCAGGAACTTGCCCGTCCGCATCGCCACCCCGTCCGCGACGGAGCCGGCGGCCGACTGCACCGTCATAACCCCGAGAAAAACCGTCATGGAGACGCCGAGCACCGTGATCGCGATCTGCCTGCACACGGACGCCGCGGCGGTGACCTTGATCTCCCCCCCGAGGGTGCTGACGATCTCGCAGGCCGCGGCGACGATAACCAGGGGAACCACCACACCGGATGAAACGCTGGCGATGAAGTAGGTCGCAAACAGCATCCACGGAGAAAAGAGGCCCGCGGTCACGACGGCGCCCACCCCGATCAGCAGGCTCAGAAGGACGGGGAGGATGGCCCGCATGAAGTCGACCGTCAGCTGGATGTGCCCGCGAGTTGCCTCGACTCCCGTCCTCAGGCCGCTGATCGCCAGCCCGGCCAGCACGACGGCAGTGACCAGGTAGGCCGCCCGCGCCACGGATTCGCTGCCAAACGAGGTCCGCAGCGCGGTGAGCACTCCCAGCAGCGCCATCAGGGCAACCAGCCTGCCGAGCAAGTGCAGGTTGACGACCACCTCCCGCGCGAAGTAGGCCGCCAGCGCGGATCCCAGGGCCCGGAGGTTGGGACCGTCCCCGGTGCCGCGGATCATTCCGATCACGTCGCGCACCCCGAGCTTGGGCAGATCCACGCCCAGTTCGCGCTGGAGGTTTCTGAGCAACTCCTCGACCTCGGTGAGCGGACCCTGGGGGATCTCGATTCCAGCGACCGTCGTATCCGTCCCTACCGGCCCTGCGGCCGCCGCCCAAGGGGCCGCATCCGCCGCCGCGGCCGCCGGTCCAAGGCACACGGCCAGCCCTATTGCCAGAGCAGTAATCACCGCCATCCGGACCCGCATGGTCATGGCAAGAGCCTCAGCACGACCTCGACGACGGCTGTGACGACCGGGACGGCAAAGACCATGATCAGCACCTTGCCCGCCAGCTCGACCTTGCTCGCGAGAGCCCCTTCGCCGGCGTCGCGGCAAATCTGCGAACCAAACTCAGCGAGGTATGCCACCCCGATTACCCGCAGCACCGTGTCGAGGTAAAAGCGCTCGACCTTTGCCCTTCCGGCGAGATCGGCAAGGGCCGTCACGGCCTGTCCCAAGGGGCCCAGCATCTGCAGCACGAGCATGGCCCCCGCGGCAGCCCCGACCAGCATGGCCAGTTCCGGACGCTCCTGGCGAAGAACGACGACCAGGACCACCGCGATGAAGGCAAAGGCCACGACCCGAGCGATATCCATTAGGCCCACCCGCCTACAACCGGAACATGACCCGCACGCTGGAGAATAGGTCGGTGATGAGTTTGATGACCATGCTCAGAACGACAACCACGCCCACGAGGGTGAGCAGTTGGGCCATTTCCTCCCTATCCATCTTGCGTAGGACGATGCACAGGATGGCCACCAGCATGCCGACCCCTGCGATCTTGAAGATGATGTCGATTTCCATGCCTGTCCCCCCGGTTGTGTGGACTCCGCCGTTCCTGGCCCGTTCCTGGCCCGTCCCTGGCCCGTCCCTGGCCCGTCCCTGACCCGTCCCTGACCCGTCCCTGACCCGTCCCTGACCCGTCTCTGACCCTAGAACACCAGCAGCACCATGCCCAATCCCGCGAGTCCCCCCAGGTATGACCAGAGCCGTCCGTTGCGCCGCGCTTCCTCGGCCGCCTGCGAATGGCGTTCGTCGAGCATCTCCCGGACAAGCGCCAGGTGCGCGGCCTGGTCCGCGGGATCGCTTTGCCCCAGGCAGCTGGCCAGCGAGGCCAGGATCCCGCGGTCCTCCTCGTTCAGGGCCAGCTGCGCGGACGTCGCCTCCAGCGCGGCAAGCCAGGCCTCACGGGCAGAGGCCACGCCGGCAAGCTCCCTTGCCATGGCCGCGAACAGCACGCCGCCCGCCCCCAGGTCCAAAGCCGCCAACCGCCCGAAGGCCGACCCGAGCGTCGTGCGACCGTAGACCACCTCCGTCTCGAGGGCCCTGAGCGAGGAACGGAGCTCCCGCAGCTGGCGCTGGCGGTCGACGTACTGCAGCCCGTACAGGCTACCGGCCCGGTAGAAGGCGAACGTCGCCACACCGGCGAGCAACAGACGGATGTACAGCGTCATTCGGCCGTCCCTCCGGCCGCGCGCCGCACCGGTAACCCTATGGGCTCCATTGTCCGCCCGTCGAGGACGCCCGCCACCGAACCCGGCACCGGGACGCGGTTGAGGAACACCAGGCGGGCGAAATCCCCTCTTGCCAGCAGCTCCGCAGTTGTGGGCCGCGCCCGCAGATCAGCCAGGTCCCAGCCGTGCGCCGTGGCGATTACGGCTACGCCGCAGTTCGCGGCCTCCTCGATCGCGGCGACGTCCTCGGCTCGGCCGATCTCATCAGTCGCCAGGATATCCGGCGACATGGAACGCAAGGCCAGGATCATCCCTAGCGCCTTTGGGCAGGCGTCAAGAACGTCTGTGCGCAGACCCACATCGCGTGTTGGGATGCCCTGCCAGCATCCCGCGAGTTCAGATCGCTCATCGATCAGGGCCACGCGTTGAGGTGGAACACGCAGCCGGGGAATGCCATCGCTGAGCTGGCGGACGGCGTCGCGGAGCACGGTCGTCTTCCCGCAGCGAGGCGGCGAGACCAGCAGTGTGCTGGATATTCTGCAGTCGGGACCTTCGGTCAGAAACGGCAGGACCCGGTCCGCGGCGCCCTTGACCTCCCTCGCCAGCCGCAGGCAAAACGAGCCGGGATGGCGAAGCCCGCGTAGCTGCCCACCGTCTACGACGGCCCTGCCGGCCATTCCAAGGCGGTGACCGCCGGGCAGCGTCAGATAGCCAGAACTCAGCTGCTCCTGCAAGGCGTAGACCGAACCTCGGGTGGCCAGGTCAAGGGTGAGGGCGGCGTCGTCAGGCGTGAAAACGAGGGGGGCGTCCCCGTCGGCGCAGATTCCGCCGCTGCGGGCCAGCCAGGCTTCGCCTCTAGCCAGGCCGAGCATCACGGGGCGCCCGACCCGCATCCGGATCTCCTCCACCCCGGACCACACCGTGGCCTCAACCTGGCTGAGGGCCGCGGCCACCCGCGGGGGGAGATAGGGGCCTAGCTCCGGCAGTGCCGGCACGATGGCTGTGGGCAACCCTATCCTCTCCCCCGACCAGGCATGTACAAACGCTGGGTAGAGGATATTGGGACAAGGGGTGGTTTATAACCGGGGCCCCGTGGCGCGGATTGCGCGCCCGCGGCCCCGGCGTGCTAGAAGTCGCCCGACTCCTTGGTTGGGTAGGGCAGGTCGGTTAGCTCGTCCTCTGGCTCGACATAGGTCACGGCGTCGGGTTCCGTCACCCCGAAAGTGGTGCCGCATTGCGGGCAGGAGAGCATGACCAGGGTCAACCCGCTCCCGGTGGTCCGCCGCGATTCGCTCGTGCCCCCGTCGCTCATCTGAACGGTTTCGCCGCACGTAGGACACGTGAAGACGTCTGTGCGGAAGCCGGATGCGCGGAGCGGCTTCCCCCGGTAGGGGGCGAGGTTGTCGTCATCCGTGGTGGTCAGTATCAGTGTTTCTTCGTCATCCTTGTCGCCTTCGTCATCTTCGTCATCTTCGTCGTCGAGGTCGCCCGAAAACTCTTCCTCCAGGTCTTGCAGGTCAGCGTCAAGGACGTCGACATAGGCCTCCAGGTCCTCCTGCTCCGACGCCAGGGACACTATCCCGTCGGCCATTTCGCCGACGACCTGAAGCATATGCGCGATCATCTTGCCTTCCTTGCTGGCCGTGTCGAGGGCCAGCCCTTCTGACAAGCCCTTGAGGTATTCGACCCTCCCACGCAGATCCTTCATGTGGCGGCTCCTTTCGCTACCGGGATGGACGACGACCGGGGACACCGCGAGCAAGCTTGCTGGACCAAGAAACGCGGTAAAACCCCGGTCGCACGGTCGACGGCCACCCACTGCTCGGCGACTCGGCGGTCCGTCGCAGTTCTATTATTCTCCGTCATGCTGGCGGTAAACGCATCGCCGCGTGCGGGGCCGCCAATGCGGCCCGCCCGCGGCGAAACCAAAAACGCCGGGCTATACCCTTACGAGATACTGGCCGGTACGGGTGTCGACCCGAAGAACGTCGCCCTGGTTGATGAAAAGCGGAACGTGCACGACCAGGCCGGTCTCGAGCTTGGCCGGCTTGGTGCCGCCCGAGGCCGTGTCGCCGCGGACGCCGGGGTCGGTTTCTATGACCTCAAGCTCAACGGAGTTGGGCAACTCGACGCCGATCATCCTGTCTTTGTGGCGGACGGCGATGACACCGAGGCCCTCCTTGAGGAAGTTGACCTGCCCGCCGAGCTCATCGGCAGAAAGAGCCAGCTGCTCGAAGCTTTCGTTATCCAGAAACGAGAACTCACCCGCCGTCCGGTAGAGGTACTGCATCTCCCGCCGCTCGAGGTGCGCCCGCGGAAGCTTCTCGCCGGCGCGGAAAGTGCGCTCGCTGACCGACCCGGTCTCGACGTTCCGGAGCTTGGAGCGGACAAAGGCGGATCCCTTGCCGGGCTTGACGTGCAGGAACTCTATGACCGCCCACACTTGCCCGTCGAGTTCAATGGTCATTCCGTTGCGCAGATCGTTGGTAGAGATCACAGGCAACCCCCCTACAGCAGCTCGATGAGTTCCTTGGTCGAATCGGTCAATACACGGCAGCCGTCCCCGGTCACAGCGACGAGGTCCTCGATGCGCACACCGCCCCAGCCCGGCAGGTAGACGCCCGGCTCGACCGAGGTGACCATGCCCGGCTGCAGGATCGAGTCACTCAATGGGGACAGGCGGGGCCCCTCGTGAATCGCGATACCCACGCCGTGCCCCAGTCCGTGCCCGAAGTGGTCACCGTGCCCGGCGTCCCGGATAATGGCGCGCGCCGCCTCGTCCGCCGCGCGGCCGCCGGCCCCCGGGGCGACGGCCCCGAGCCCGGCCAGTTGAGCGCGCAGAACGAGATCATAGAGACGCCGCTGCTCGGGACTGGCCCTGCCGATCACCACCGTCCGGGTGATGTCCGAGCAGTAACCGTCGACCAGCGCCCCGAAATCCATCGTGACAAAGTCGCCCGCGGCGAGTCTGCGGTCGGAAGCCCGCCCGTGGGGGAGCGATGAACGCGGGCCGGACGCCACGATGGTGTCAAACGCCGGACGGCTAGCGCCCCCCTGCCGCATATGGTGCTCCAGCTCGGCGGCTACCTCGAACTCGCGGACGCCCGGGCGGAGGACCCCGCTCTCGAGCACCTTGCGCAAGGCGCCTTCCGAACAAGCCGCCGCCCGTGCGATGATCTCGATCTCGGCAGGCTCCTTGACCAGGCGCAGCTGCTCGACGACGCCACACAGCGGTGTGAGGCGGACACCCGGGACGGCCGCCTGCATGGCCTGAAGGTCGGCCACGCTGAGGTGGTCAGCCTCGAACCCCAGGTGAGTAAGGCCCAGCGCGCAAGCGCGCTCCGCCAACGTCTCAAACCAGGGGGAACCGTGACGCACTACCTCAAAGGCGGGCGCCTGCTGCGCGGCCTGCTCCGTATACCGGAAGTCAGTCAAGAGAAGAGCATGTTGGAGCGAGACCAGGACATATCCTGAGCTGCCGGTAAAGCCCGTGAGATAGAAGCGATTCTCAGGCCGGGTCACCACCAGCCCCTCGACCGGGCCTCCCTGGGGCGCCTCCGTCGCGGCCAGCACACGACGCAGGTGCTCAAGCCTTTGACCCTGCACATCCTCACCCCCCGGCATCACACCTAGCATCATACCAGAAACACCCGGCGGTGCCATCGCATCCCCCCGCCGGCCGGCCCATGGCTGCTAGCAGTGCCTGGTCGCTAGCGGCGCCGGGTCGCGAGGTGGATCGGCTGCGAATGGATCCCGTGCGCCGCCTCCATGACCGCCTCCGACAGCGTCGGGTGAGCGTGGATAAGTATGTTGGACATGTCCTCGGCCGAGGCCCCGAGGCTGATCGCGATCGACCCCTCGTGAATCAGGTCGGTGGCCCGCGGGCCCAATATGTGCAGTCCAAGCAGCTTGCCGTCCGTCGCAGCGACCATCTTGACCAGGCCTTCGGTTTCGCCCATGGCCATCGCCCGGCCGTTGGCCGAGAACGGGAACTTGCTGACCTTGATCTCCACGCCGGCGTCCTTGGCCCCCTTCTCCGTGAGGCCGACCGACGCTACCTCCGGAATCGAAAACACGCACTGCGGGATGGCCTTGTAGTTGATCCTCACGTCACGGCCGGCGATATTGTCCGCGGCCACGACGCCTTCCGCCGATGCCACCGGGGCCAGCCAGTGACGGCCGCACACGTCGCCGACGGCGTAGATGCCGGGCACGTTCGTGAGCATACGGTCGTCGGTCTTGATGCCGTGCCGGTCATAGGCCACGCCCAGGCGGTCAAGCTCCAGGCCGCCGAAGTTGGGGACACGCCCCATGGCCACGAGGATCTGGTCGGCCTCGAAAACGGCCTCGCGGCTCTCCTCGCCCTTGCGCTCCTCCGCGATCAGCACCTTACGGCCGTTCGGCCGGGTCTCGATCGATTTCATGAAGATGCCGGTGCTGACATTGATGCCCTTGCGCTTTAGCATCGGCAGCAGCCGCTGGCTGAGTTCCGGATCGATCGGCGGCAGGATCCCCGCGGACCGCTTGACGCAGGTGACGTTGCTGCCGAATGCGTTGTATATGCACGCGAATTCGATCCCCAGCACGCCGCCGCCAATGACCAGAAGGTCTCCGGGGATCTCCTTTGGCGAGAGGGCATCGGTGCTGCCGATGGTCTCCGCCCACTGGGACTCGGGAACCGGAGGCATCTGCGGCTTCGAGCCGGTTGCGATGATGATGTTGCGGGTGGCCAGTTCCTGCTCGCCGCCTGACGCGAGCGAGACGGTGACCCGGCCGGGCCCGGCGATGCCCGCCCGGCCGCCGTAGAAGTCAACGCCGTTTGAGCGCAGCAACGTCGCGACGCCGCCGGTCAGGTTGCGGACAACCCCGTCCTTGCGCTCCACGACGGCGGCAAGGTCGAGCTCCACAGAACCGGTCCTGATGCCATACTCGGAGGCATGCTTCATCTCCTGGTACAACTCGGCGCTGCGGACCAGCGTCTTTGTCGGAATGCAGCCGCGGTTGAGACAGGTGCCACCCACGCGGTCCATTTCGGCCAGAGCCGTCCGGCAACCCATCTGGGCTGCCCTGATCGCGGCCACGTACCCACCGGGGCCCCCGCCGATCACAACCACGTCGTACATCTAGACTACCTCCTCATCGTCCATTCGCTAGTCTTGTACTTCTCGCGGCAGAGCCGCCGGGCCATCTCTCTCTCGCGAGCGGAGTATCCGGCGCTCACCAGGTACAGGGACAGCGCGCGGGCCATCCCGCAGGCCAGCGCTCGCTGCACCTCGCGCCGGGAAGGACGCCGCCCCATTTCCGCCTCAAGGCTCGTCACACGGCGGCCGAGCGTGGCCGCAAGCTCGTCGCGGTCCCGGCGTGTCCCGGAACGCAGCAGTCCCGCCAGCCTGGCCCTGTCAAAACCGACGAGAAGCGAGCCGTGCTGCAACAGGGCCCCTCCCTGCCTGGTCTGAGCGCTCCCGATGATTTTCCTGCCGCCGACCAGCGTCTCGTACCATGAAGGGGAGTCAAAGCAGGCCGACTGCATACCGTCGCCTGGCGCACGCCGCGCGTGCCCCCCGTTCCCCCCGTACCGCTCGCGCCCCGTTGCGCCGGCGCCATCGCCGCGGACCGCCGGCGTGGCCAGCTCTCCATGCAGCCCCAGGTAGGCCAACGCCTGCAGGATGCCGCCGCTCAGCAAGCGGTATGTCTCCAGCACGCTCCCCGGCATCATCGCCTGGGGGATGACGATGCTGTAGGTCACCTCATCATCGTGGAAAACGGCCCGCCCGCCCGTCGGCCGCCTGACCACGGGGACGCCGTCCGCGGCGCAGGCCTCCAGGTCCACCTCGGCCGCCGCCCGCTGAAAGTAGCCGAGCGAGATGGTCGGCCTGGCCCAACCGTAGAGCCGGAGCGTCGGCGGACCCGCCCCCTGTCCGACCAGTTGCAGCATCGCCTCGTCAACAGCCATGTTCATCGGACCGGAGCGCGGACGGTCGAAGATGGCCCGCCAGAGCATCATCGGGGCGGGCGCTCCACGCGGATTTCGTCCTCCGGGTTGCGCGGCCGCGCGTTGGCGGCAGCGTCCTGGCCGGCGAGGCCGATTACGAGGCCGACCGCCTCGCGAGCCTCGGCGACGCCCAGCGGCCGGGCGTAGTTGTACGGCACTTTCCCGGGCCGCTCGTTGTAGTAAGGACGGTTGCACCCGGGGCAGCCGCTGGTGCGGAACGCCGCACCGTCGCCTAGCAGTTCCGCGAGCCTTTCGGCGCTCATGCCCTGTCCCATGCCGGCGAGCTCCCCGCCGGCATCGAAAACCAGCTGCTCCGCGCGGCGCTCCCCCAGCCGCAGCAGATGCGCGGCGGCCTGCAGCCGCCGGAAACTCGACAGATCGGGGGCCCTCCGCGCCTCCAGAGCCGTGCCCGGCACCGGCGTGAAAGCAAACAGCCCAACGAGTATGCCACGGTCCAGACACCACTGCAGCTGGGTCAAAAGGTCCCTTTCGGTCTCCCCCAGGCCCGCGATCAGGTGCGTGCTCACCCGGCCGGGATACGCCTCGGCGGCTCGGGCCAGAAGCTCCCGGGCGGCCTCAAACGACCCGCCCTTTGTCTGGGCGTAGATGTCCCCGGTTGCGGCGTCAAGCGCCAGCCCCACACGTTGCAGCCCCGAAGCCAGCAGGGCCTCCAGGGATTGGAGGTCGCGGATGTATACGGACGCGGAGACCGGTACGCCCGCCAGGTCGCAGAGCAACGGCACAAGCTCGGCGAGCTGGCGCGAGGCGTCCTCGCCGGCGACGGTCTGAACGCAGAGGCGCAGCAGCAGGCCCTGCCGGCAGGCGGCGACAAGCGCGGGGAGCACGTCCGCCAGTTCGTATTCGGGCCAGGTTACTCTCGAGAGACGGCCGGAGCCGGCCAGACTGCCCCGGGCCTGGGCGCAGAAAGCGCAGTTGCGCGGGCACTGGTCGCCGATCATCAGGTATCCGGTGGTCGGGGCGTCCTTGCCCCCGCCCCCGCGCAGCCCAAGCATTGCCGCCGTGCCGGCTGAAACTCTCAGACGCACAGCACGCAGCACTCCTCGCCGTACTCGGGCGTGAGCCCGCGGGCCGCGGCCTCCGCCAGCGCGGCCGGGGCAGGCTGAACTATCCACTGGACGCCGGCCCACACGGCGAGAGGATCAAGACGCGAGCGATACGCGCCGCCGGGCCTCATGCAGCCCAGGCCGATCGGCGTCCGCGGGAGAAGTGCGCGGGCCCCGGCCATCAGGCGTGCCACCTCGAGCGCCTCGGGCGGCGACGCGGCCGCCAGCCGCGTGCCGGGCGTGGGGACAAAGACAATGAACACCAGCGCTCGCGGATTACGCCCGGCAAGCAACTCCAGGGCTCGCCGCTCTCCCCGCAGCCGGCCGCCGTGCATGCCCACCAGAACATGCGGGATGACGGCGGTATGCCTTTGCAGCACATCCAGCGTCGTGACATAGTCCTCGACGCGCCGGTTGAGACCGAGAACCTCATTGATCGTCGCGTCGTCCCCGACGAGGTCAAACGACACCGAATCGGCAAGATCCCTCAGCGCAACGGCCTCATGTTCGCCGACCAGGCCGACGTGGAAATTGAGCCGTCCGCGCCGCCTGAGCTCCCGTAGTTCGGGGAGGTGGTCCATGAACGGCACCGTACCGAGGCCGGGCTGGCACCCCCCGCTGATCAAGAAGCTCCGGGCCTCGCGGACACGCGGCGTGGCCGCGGCCATCGCCTCGTCGAGCGTAATCATCTGGTGCAGGTAGTGCCCTCCGCAGTGCGCGCAGTCCATGGCGCACGTGGGCCCGGTCAAACTGACGGCGACGGTGTGCGAAGGGCGCGCGATGCCGATCGTCGCCGGAAAGACCGCGGCGCGCAGCGTCCACGCCCTATCAAGCTCGGCGGCGAGTTCCGCGCTGACGTTGGTTGCGGTTGCCTCCATCTTGTCCCCCTCTGGCAGACAGCCGTGGCGCAATGGGAGGGGCGCCCATTGCCCGGGCGCCCCCCGCACCGTATGCGATAGCCTTGGCTCCGGGACCCGCCCGGAAAGGGCTACCCGTCCTTGCGCCAGCGCAGGTTGGGCTTGCGGTTGGCCGTGATCTCGTCCAGCCTGCCGACCGGCGTGGTATGCGGGGAGTCCTTGACCTTGTCCGGCTCCTCGGCGGTCTCGCGGTCGATCTCCTTAAGCACTCTGATATAGCGGTCCAGCGTTTCTTTGCTTTCCGTCTCCGTCGGCTCGATCATCATGGCCTCGTCGACGATCAGCGGGAAGTAGTTGGTCGGCGGGTGCATGCCGAAGTCCAGCGTCCGCTTGCTGATATCGAGAGTCCGCACTCCGGAGCGGTTTTTTTGCCAGTTGCCGGACAGCACGAATTCGTGCTTGCAGTACCGGTCGTACGGCAACAGGTAGTGCTTCTTGAGCTCCGCCATCAGGTAGTTGGCGTTGAGGACCGCGTCCTCCGTAACCCGCTTGAGCCCCGCGGCGCCCATTTCGCGGATGTAGGTGTAGGCCTTGATGGCCACGCCCACATTTCCGTACAGGCTGCGGACCTTGCCGATGCTCTGCGGGCGGTTGTAGTCGAGGAAGTACCGCTGGCCGTCAAACTCGACCGTTGGAACAGGCAGGAACGCGGCCAGGCGCTCCTTGACGCCGACGGGCCCGGATCCCGGCCCGCCGCCGCCATGCGGCGTGGCGAACGTCTTGTGTAGGTTAAAGTGCATGACGTCAAACCCCATGTCGCCCGGGCGGGTCCAGCCGAGCGTGCCGTTGGCGTTGGCCCCGTCGTAGTACAGGAGCCCCCCCGCCTGATGGACCATCCTGGCGATGATATGGATGTTCTCGTCCGCCAGTCCCAGCGTGTTGGGGTTTGTCAGCATCAGCGCGGCCACGTTGTGGTCAAGCTCCGCCCGCAGGGCGTCGAGGTCCACGCCGCCCCGGGCGTCCGACTTGACCTCGACCATGACGCAGCCGTTCATCACGGCGGTGGCCGGGTTGGTGCCGTGGCCGGAGTCGGGAATGATGACCTTGTTGCGGTGCCCCTGGCCCATGGAGACCAGGTAGGCGCGAATAATCGACAGGCCGGCAAACTCGCCGTGCGCACCCGCCGCGGGCTGGAGCGTGAAGCGATCCATGCCCCCAATCTCGCACAGGTCGCGTTGCAGGTCGTACATCAACTTGAGCAGGCCCTGCACGGCCTCCTGCGGTGTGTACGGGTGCACATGGGCAAATCCGGGGAGATTGGCCATGTCCTCGTTGATCTTCGGGTTGTACTTCATGGTGCACGAACCAAGCGGGTAGAAGTCAACGTCCACGCCATGGTTGAGATGTGACAACCGTACGAAGTGGCGGACGACGTCGACCTCGGACACCTCCGGCAGTTCCGGGGGCGCCTCGCGGACCGCGCCCGGGGGCAGCAGCGCCGAGAGATCCTTGGACGGCACGTCGAGCTCCGGCAGGGAGTACGCCGTGCGCCCGGGGGCCGAGAGCTCGAAGATCAGCGGTTCGAGGCGGTTCATCTCGCAATCACCTCCAGGGCCGACACGAGTGCGTCGATTTCGGCGCGGGTCCGCCGCTCGGTTACCGCGAACATCGCCAGCCCCTGGTACTCGGGATAAAACGCCCCGACATCAAGCGGACCAAGGAACTTGCGCTCGAACAGGGCGCTCTGAAGCTGCGCCGGCGGCACCGGCGTCCGGACCACGAACTCGCTCCAGAACGGCGAGGCGAATGCCGGCGAGAAACCGGGAAGCGCCGTGATCCGCTCGTAGGCGTAGTGAGCCTTCTGGATGCATTGCGCGGCAACTTCGCGCAGACCCTGTTTGCCCATCACCGACATGTAGACGCATGCCGCCAGCGCGCACAGCGCCTCGTTGGAGCAGATGTTGGAAGTTGCCTTTTCGCGCCGGATGTGCTGTTCGCGCGTCTGCAGAGTGAGTACGAACGCCCGCTGCCCGCGCGTGTCCACGGTCATGCCGGAAAGGCGTCCGGCCATGCGCCGCTGGTACTTCTCCAGGCAGGCGAAGAACCCCAGGTACGGTCCGCCGAAACCGAGCGGAAGGCCCAGGGGCTGGCCTTCGCCGCAGACGACATCGGCACCGAACTCCCCCGGCGGCCTGAGCAACGCGAGGGAGATCGGGTTGGCCACGACCACAAACAGGGCGCCCTTCTCGTGGGCCGCTTTTGCCAGCTCGGCAAGAGGCTCCACAACCCCCAGGAAGTTGGGGTACTGCACGATCAGACAGGCGGTCTTGTCGGTAACCAGCGTGGCGGCAGAGGCCGGGTCGGTCGTGCCGTCCGCGAGCAGCGCCGCCTCGTGGAACGTGACCCCCTGCCCCGCGGTGTAGGTCTTGCAGACCGTCCGCGTCTCGGGATGCACGCCCCGGGAGATGACAACCTGGTTGCGGCGGTTTGTGGCCATGGCCAGCAGAATCGCCTCGGCTGCCGCCGACGCCCCGTCGTACATGGAGGCGTTGGCGACATCCATCCCCGTCAGCTCGGCGATCATCGTCTGGTATTCATAGATGCTCTGCAGCGTGCCCTGGCTGACCTCCGGCTGGTAGGGGGTGTAGGCCGTGTAGAACTCGTTGCGCATGATCAGGTGCGGGATGACGGACGGGATGTAGTGGTCATAGGCCCCGCCGCCGGCAAAACAGGCGTAGTCATTAACGGTGGCGTTGGCCGCGGCCAGCGACCCCAGGTGCGCTCGCAGCTGTGACTCCGCCATCGGCGCAGGCAGGTTGAGCTCGCGGCCAAGGCGCGTCGGTTCGGCGATGTCGGCAAAGAGCTCGCCGATGTCCTTGGCCCCGATGGCCGCGAGCATGGCCCGGCGGTCCTGATCGGTGTTGGGAAGGTACCGCATTTTAGTGGTGCCCCGCCTTGGCCTCTTCCTCAGCGTGCTTCTGGTAGGCCGCGACGTCCATCAGGTTGGCGAACTCACCCTTGTCGGCGATCTCGACCTTCATGATCCAGCCCGCACCGTGCGGATCGGCGTTGATCGTTCCGGGTTCGTCGTTGAGCTTGTCGTTGACGGCGACAACCTTGCCGCCGACCGGGGAGTAACAGTCGGAAACGGCCTTGACCGACTCCACGACTCCAAAGGGCTCACCCTGCTTGACTTCCCCGCCCACCTCGGGCAGCTCGACGAAGACGATGTCGCCCAGCTGGTCCTGAGCGTAGTTGGTGAGACCGACGATGCCCATGTTGCCCTCTACCTTGATGTACTCATGGCTCTTGGTGTACTTGTAGTCCGCCGGGTATGCCATTGCGATACGCCTCCCTCTATCACTTCTTGGGCCGTCTATAGAATGGCATCTTGACGACTTTGGCCCGCAGGGCCTTGCCGCGGATGCCCACTTGGATCTCGGTGCCGATCGCGGAAAGGGACGGCGGCACGTAGCCCATGGCGATGTTGCGCCCCAGGGTCGGCGAGTACATGCCGGAGGTGACGTAGCCGATCTCGTTTCCACCCTGAAGCAGCGGGTGACCGTGCCGCGCGATGCCGCGGTCGACCATCTCCAGGCCGACGAGCACCTTGGCGAGGCCGCGCTGCTGGCGTTCCATGAGGCCCGCGCGCCCGATAAACTCCGGTTTGTCAAGACTCACGAAACGGGCCAGCCGTGCCTCAAGCGGGGAGGTTTCGGCGTCAAGCTCCTGACCGTAGAGCGGCATGCCGGCCTCAAAACGCAGGCTGTCGCGGGCTCCCAGGCCGATCGGCTTGATCCCGAAGTCATCGCCTGCCTCCATGAGGGCTTCCCACAGCGCGGGGCCGTCCTCCGGGCTGCACATGATCTCAAAACCGTCCTCACCGGTATAGCCGGTGCGGGAGATCATGACCCGGATCCCGGCCACCTCGGCGGCGGGGATCACGTGGTAGTAGCCCAAGGCGCCAAGATCGGCGCGGGTGAGCTTTTGCAGCGTGGCCTGAGCGTACGGTCCCTGCAGGGCCACCTCGCCCGTGGCGGCTGAGATGTCCTTGACCTCGACCTGATACCCGCCGGCGTGCTCCTTAAGCCAGGCGACGTCCTTTTCGGCGTTGGAGGCGTTGATGACCAGGTAGTAGTCATTGTCCCTCAGCTTGGTGACCATCAGGTCGTCGACGACGCCGCCGCTAGGATAGAGCAGATGGGTGTAGAAAACCTGGTTTACCTTCATGGGTGTCAGATCGCGGGAGACCATGTGCTGGAGGTACGAAAGCGCCTGCGGACCCTTGATCGTCGCCTCCCCCATGTGGGAGACATCGAACAGCCCGATCTGGTCGCGCACCGTTTGGTGCTCGTCGAGGATACCGGAAAACTGAACCGACAACGCCCAGCCGCCGAAATCCACGACCTTGCCCCCGTACTTCAGATGCATGGGGTAGAACGGTGTCTTCTTGAGTCCCTCGTGCTGGTCCAATGGTCCACCTCCTCCCATTTAGTGCGGCCCCTGACGGTCGGGTGGGCACGCCAAAAGGGCGGTTAGCGCTTTGGGCAGGACCAGAGCTATCAACTAGCATGCCCAGGCTCCGCCGTTGCCCTTTGCCCCTCTGGCGCCCTGCCGGACCGGTCCCTCGAAAAGCCAAAGGACAGGGAACCAAGCGCTGCCATGCGCGCTGTGTGCCCTGTCCTTTCACCTGAGAGATTGACTCCAGGGGCCACGGACCCTGGCTGCTTCCCCTTTGGTGCCCCCACCCCACCGGGCAGGCCGGCCGATCGGCCGGGCTGCGGCTGTGGGACGAGGCTCTCTCCAGAGCTGCGTCGGACGACAGTCCTTGTACCTGAGAGTTTCGCCCCTCTGGCAAGGGGTTTGCTCCTTCGGTCGCCCTCGCGGGCCGTCTCCCGTCGCCGTCATCCGCTCGTCTGATGCTATTGTGCTTACCGTGCTTAGTGTATCAGGGGCAACCCGGCTTGCCAAGTGGTCCGGTCCATCCATGTCCCAATTGGACTTGCCGCCTGGCGCACCCGTATAAGGCGGCTCGGGACTATCAGAATACAGCCGGGGGGTGAACTCGTGAGGCAACGAACGCTCATCGCAACGGGGAGTCTCTTGCTGCTCATTGCCGCCGGCAGCCTTGTCACCGGCAGGTACCTGGCCGCCGCGCCCCGCCTGCCCGCTCCCGCGCTGGACTCGCTGGTGGCTCACGCGGCGGCGGTGAGGGGTGTGCCGGCGGCGGGCCTACGGCTGCTCGAGGTGCGCCGGATCGGCCCGGACATAGCGGTGATCTACCGGACAGGCCAGCAACCCGGCGCCGCGTTGCTCACGGGCGGCCGCGAGGAGTGGACCGTATCGGCCGAGGCCGGCGATCCGGGCCCGCTTGCGGTCGCCGCCGGTAGAGTCGGAGCTGCCGACCTGGTGGCCAACGACCTGCACATCGTATTCCTGGCCATCGGGGACGCTCGGGTCGGCCAGGTGTTTGTACGCTTTCCGGATGACGGCATGGTCCTCAAAGCGCCCCGACACGGGGATTACTCAATAGTGTGGCGACCCGCCGCAAGCGTCCCGTCAGGTTTCGTCATCGAAACCTACGACCGGCGCGGGATGCGCCTCAATCGCTAGCCTTCGACACCGTGTCGCGGAAGGTCGCGGGCGGTCTCGCGCGGTTCGCCCGTTTCGACACCGCTGGCCGCACGCCCCGCCAATGTCGAATAATGGCAACAATGGTCGAGTGGTTCTCGGCTGATCCGACAGGGAATGTTGGGACGGGCGGCCAATGTCATTTCGCTGTCGCCGCGTACCGCATGCGGTTGCGGCCATAAACAGTGGAACGGACAGCCGGTGACTCGTCTCGACGGGAGTGTTATCCGTGTCAACAATTCTGGTGATTGAAGGAGAGCCTGTTGCCGGGCTTTTGCGCGAGTTCCTGACGATCAAAGGCTTCACGGTCGTAACCGCCGGCGACCCAGAACGGGCCATCGAGGCCCTCCAGCGAAGGTCGCCGGATGCGGTGGTCGTCGACCCGTTTCACCTCGGACAAGCCCAGGGCGAGTTCCTTAGGCATATCCGCCTTCGGGCTAACCTCCGGCCGCTGCCCCTCGTGCTACTGAAGTCCACCTGGCCGCCTCCCTCTGCCTATCGGGCGGTTGCGTCCGTCGCTTCGGCCGTGTTGCCCCAGCCGCTGCGGCTATCCCGGCTGGCCATCACGCTCGACAGCTGCCTCGCGGGGGATCAGGGCCACGGCTACGGCGACGGACGGCAGGCGCCCGTGGCCGCCCACCACGGGTAGACCTCGCCAGCCTCCGCTGCCTGCCTGCCGCAATCCGGCCTCGCGCCGGGCCTCCCGCCCCCTGTAGCGGCGCCCCCGCGTGCTGTTATACTTAGGCCTTGGAAGCAGCCTAGTATCAGCCGGCTACGGAAAGGATGTCGCAATTGGGCTCTTCGAGGGATTCGGGATTCAGGAACGCCGGACGCGCCGGTGGAGGCAAGGGCAGGCGCCAGGCCGCGCCGGATATCAACCTGCGAGATCCGTTCACTCTGACTATCCTGCTGTTGGTGCTGGTCATCGGCTTCGGCGCGGCCTACGCGCTGTGGTTGCGGACATGGCGGCTTGACCAGGCCCGCGAGATGGATTGGTACGTAAACTCAAGCACCGTTCGGATCCGGGATTTCATGGCGCGCACCGAGGTATTCTTTCGCGACCGCAACGCCGCGTCGCTTGCACTCCTGACAGCCAGCGCCAACCGCCTTGAGGGCTGCCTGGTGCAGATTCCCCGGCGCGGGCCGGTCGAGTGGCGGGCCGAGATGGTGGGCCTGGCCGAGCAGCTTCGCTCGACCTTCGACGCCGAGCTCAGCGCTCGCCTCGCCAGCCCCGCTTCCGCGTTCGCCGCTCTCGCGGACCAGATGCCGGTCCTGCGCGACCGGATGCGCGAGATCGAGCAGGCCCTGAATACCACAGTCACCCGCGCCGGCAGCACCCCGCAGCGCACAAACTGGACCCCGGAGGTTGAGAGCCGGCTTCGCAATGCGATCGCGCAGGCCCGCAAAGCGCTCGACGATATTGCCAAATAGGCTTTCCGGCAGGCGCCCACCATGGGCTGCGTCATCCAGATTTGTCTGGATGACGCATATTTTTCACCGCTCACGCATCCGTGACGCAGAAGGATAGTCCATTCCAGCCGCGGAATCACGTTGGATAGTCCAATGCACCCTCCGAGGGCGTCCGCCTGTGACACCGCCTTGGCGGCGGCCGCGGAACGCAGCAGCCCATCGCCGCTATCGCCGTCAACCAATGTCACACACCGCTCGCGCGGATCCTGACGTTGGTGTACGTCCGGGAGGTGATTCGGAGCGCCGCCATACCAACACCACGGGTGCACTCAAGATGCTAATGCTTAGGGGGTGAACCTCGGTTGATTACAGCAGGCAAGCAGTTCGTCTTCATGTTCTTCGCGTTTATGATCGTCGTGCTGCTCTACAGGATGGACCGCGCGAAGAAAGGCAACCTGCCCTGGATTCGTCGCATCGCAGGTCTGCAGGCAATTGACGAAGCGGTGGGTCGAGCCACCGAACTCGGTACGCCGGTCTTCTACGTGCCCGGCCGCACTGAGATCAACACCTCCGGCGCCGCCCAGACCATGGCCGGCCTGGAGATTCTCGGCCACGTCGCCGGCCTCACGGCCAAGTACGACACCGAGCTGATCACGGCCATCGCGGCCCCGAACGTGCAGCCGGTGGCGGAGGAAATCGTTCGTCAGGCCTACGTCGCCGCGGGCAAGGCCGAAGCGCTCAAGCCCGAGATGGTGCAATTCCTCAGCAACGAGCAGTTCGCGTTCGCCGCGGCGTGCCTCGCCATCATGAATAGGGAACACCCAGGCGCGGCGATCATGGTCGGCGAGTTCCAGGCGGAAACCATGATGCTCGTTGAGGCGGCCGCCCAAACGGGCGCAATCACCATCTGCGGGACCAGCCGCGCGATTCAGATTCCGTTCTTTGTCGCGGCGGCGGACTACACGCTCATCGGCGAGGAGATGTTCGCCGGTGGCGCCTACCTTACCCGGGATCCGAACAAGCTTGGCTCCATCGCCGCCCTCGATGTAGGCAAGGTCCTGGGGACTCTGATCATCCTGATCGGCGCGATCACGATGACGGCCGGCAACAAGAGCTTCCTCAACTTCATCAAGAAATAGGCGGCAAAGGAGGTGTCCTGATTGCGTAAGGAGATACCGCTCGCGATAGCCTTCGTCACCGGGTTCGTGGTCCTGCTGGAGTACTTCTTCCTCCCGGCGGTTCCGGCCAGCAAGGCCTGGGCCACCATGCTTCAGCAGTGGGGCATTGTTGTTTCCGGCTTCGCCATGTTCGTCGCGGCCACAAACCTCGTGCTCGTCAACGTCAAGAAGATGGACCCGAAACGCAACAAGGAATGGTACAACCCCGTCTTGCTTTTGGTCTTTATGTTCGGAATGGCTTTCATCGGCCTGTTCGTCGGCGAACGCACCGCCACGTACCAGTTCCTTTTCACCAAGATGTATCAGCCTCTCGGAACGGCTATGTTCGCTCTGATGGTGTTCTTCATCGCGTCGGCCGCTCAGCGCGCGTTTCGCGCCAAGAGCGTTGAGGCCGCCCTGCTGCTCGCCGCAGGCATTATCGTCATGCTGGGCCGTGCACCGGTGGGCGAGCTGGCCGGCAGTTGGCTTCCCAATCTGACCAACTGGATCATGAACTTCCCCAATGTGGCCGGTAACCGCGCGATCATGATGGGTGCCGCACTTGGCGCCACAGCGACCGCGTTCAGAGCCCTCGTCGGTATCGACCGGTCGTACCTCGGCGTCGACTGATTTCGAGGAAGGAGGTGCGGTAGAGTGGACTTACTTGTCAAGCTTGGTAATATAGACCGGCGCGTGATCTACATTCTCCTGATCCTGGCCACCCTGGTGCCGTTGGTGAGGCCGATCGGACTTCCGTTCTCGGTCTCTGAGGCGACCAAGAAGTTCTATGCGGCCGTGGAACAGGTGCCCGCCGGCGAGACCATACTGATGGCGATCGACTACTCGGTCGGCGGCGGACCCGACATTCACCCGCAGGGCCAGGCCGTCTTCCGGCACGCAATGGCAAGAGGCCTCAAAGTCGTGTTCGTGGCCTTCGTCACCGAGGGCACCGAGTTCGCGAACCAGATCATCGCCGAAGGCGAAAAGATGGCCGGCAAGACCTATGGCGTGGACTTCGTAAACCTCGGGTACGTGCCGGGCTCGGAGGTGGCTATTTCGGCCTTCGCGCAGGACGTTCTTAAGGTGTACCCCAAAGATGTGCGCGGCAACGTTACCGCTGACCTTCCGATCATGCAGGGCATTGCCACTGTGGCCGACTTCGTGCTGGTCACCGAGTTCGCGACCGGCATCCCCGGCCCGTCCGAGTGGATCAAGCAGGTCGGGACAAGGTACAACGTACCGCTCGCGATCGGGGTCGTGACCGTCATGGGTCCGCAAACCACTCCTTACTACCAGGCCGGTCAGCTCGTTGGACTGCTTTCCGGGCTCAAGAGCGCGGCCGAGTATGAGGTTGCCATGAAGGCGCCCGGTCTCGCGACAGCGGCAATGGACGCTCAGTCGATTGACCACATTGTGATCGTGCTCTTCATCATCCTGGGTAACATCGCCTATTTTGCCGGAAAAGGCAAGAAGGGGAGGTGATCGGCCGTGACAAGTGACATCGGCATCTGGGTAGCAGCGATTTGCACCCTGGCGATGTTTTCCTTCCTGTGGAAGGAAAACTCGATCTTCAGGTCTTTCCAGCACATCTATGTGGGCATCGCCGCCGGGTACGGCATGGTGCGGCAATGGCAGGCAATCAACAACATGGCCATCACACCCTTGCTGACCAAGGGCGTCACCACGTGGATTGTCCCGATCATTCTGGGCGTGCTGCTGTTTGCACGGTTCTTCAAGAGCATCGCGTATCTGTCCCGCTGGTCGGTGGCCTTCCTGATCGGTATTGGCGGTGCGCTCTCGATCAAGATCCTGGAGACCGAGTTCATCCGCCAGGCCCAGGCCACGTTCGTCCCGATGAACAGCTTCAACAACATCGTCCTGGTGCTGGGCACCGTGGCCGGCCTGTGCTACTTCTACTTCACTATCAAGCCCTCGACAGCCCTCCTCGGCGTTGCCAAGCTCGGCCGGTACGTTCTCATGATCTCGTTCGGCGCCGGCTTCGGAAACGCGGTCATGGGCCGTGTCTCGCTCCTGATCAGCAGAATGCAGTTCCTTTTCGGCCAGTGGATCTACCTGATCAAGATGTAGCGTAGCCTCGAGACTTGTCAGCAGCGAACCGGGGGCCCCGCAGGGGGCCCCCGGCGCATTCCCGTCCCGGTCTCGACCCGATAGCCCCGGCCTAGCCGGGCATGTTGCGGTGCTTGCTCTGCGCCTGCGACACTTCCTGATCGCTCGCCTGCTTGACCTGATACCAACCCCGCTGGCTTGCCGCCTGGAACAGCTTGGCCTGCAGCTGGTGGTCCTCCTGCAGGACATTGAGCAGGTCCGACCGCAGCTCGTCGCTCGAAGCCTCGTTGGCATACGTGTCCGCGGTGCTCGCCAGGAACTTCTGGGTGGACAGGCTGTCCTCAACGATCTCGCGTTCGCTCATCCCGTCACTGCCCGGATTTGCCGCCATCACAACACCTCCTAGCGCAGGTGGCGCAAGAGAGTGTTGTAATGCTCGCGCTGCCGCCGTGACAGGTCAAGAAACACGTCACGCAGCGCGGGGTCGGTAACCTGGTTGGCATAGGCCTGGTACTTGGCGACAGTGCACTGCTTCTGAGAAAGCAAGTCCTCCAGGGCCGACAGTTCTTTGCTGGTCCTTTGGGCCACAGCGCTCACCTCCGGACCATATCATGCCCGTGGGCGCCTGCTCTCTACCCTCTCACCACAAATTCCTCCTTCATGGCCCGGACCAGATCGGGAGACGTGAGGATACGCAGCGCTGTCAGCGCGAGCGTCTTGGCCCCCAGGACCATCCCATCGTGGCCGCGCGGGCTGACCGCGCACGCCGCGAACTCGCGGGAGTGCCCGGGCACATACTCGTCGCTGATCGAGATGTAGGGGTGGACCGACGGGACAACCTGGCTGACGTTGCCCATGTCCGTTGACCCCGACCCGCGCCGGGGCGAAGCCTGCAGCGGCGCCCCGAGCGTTCCCAGCGCGTCCGCGAACGCGCCCGCCAGAGCCTCGTTGGTGATCATGTTCTGATAAGGGTGCGCGGTCGCCCGCCAGCCCATCTTGGCCCCGGTCGCCTGCGCCGCGCCGCGCGCGCAGTTCTTGACCTTCTCGACCACCTCTTTGAGGTATCCCGCATCAGCGGCGCGGGCGTACATGCGGATTTCGGCGTACTCCGGCACTATGTTGGGGGATACGCCGCCTTTAGTGATGATGCCGTGGATACGAACGTCAGGGGTCAGATGCTGGCGCAGGGCATTGACCGCATTAAAGGTGAGCAGTGCGGCGTCCAGGGCGTTGATCCCCTCGTGCGGGATCGCCGCCGCGTGTGCGGGCTTGCCACGGAAAGTGATCTCGAAGGCCTCCCTGGCCAGAGAGGGCATCGAAAGGATGTTGCCCGTCGATGAGTGGACCATCATCGCCGCATCCACGCCCTCAAATGCGCCGGCGGAAACCAGCACGACCTTGCCCCCTGCCCCGTCGACCGCGCCCTCCTCCGCTGGCGAGCCAAAAACCAGCAGCCGCCCGGGCCAGGCATCGCGGCACTGCGCCAGAGCAAGCGCGGCGCCGGTGCTCATCACGCCGTGCAGGTTGTGCCCGCAGGCATGTCCGATGTCCGGCAGCGCATCGTACTCGGCCAGCAGCGCGACGGTGGGGCCCGGCCCGGAGCCCTGCATCGCCGCACGGAAAGCGGTGGGCATCCCCGCGTACGGCCTCTGCACTTCGAAACCGGCCTGCTCCAGCACCGACGCGTGCCAGGCCGAGGCCTTCTCCTCTTGAAATCCGAGCTCCGGCGTGTTGCCGATCCGGTCGCTGAGGGCGACCAGTCCGTCGCGCGCGGCGTCGACGGCGGCGATCAGCCGTGCGGGCGCCGCGCCTTCGGTCTCATTAGCGGTCAAATTGCTGCACCTCCAAGATGAATTGTACCCAAAGGTTCGCCACCGGAGAGGAACGTTCCCGCCGCCGCCGACGCGGCCCAGGCACGCCCCGGTTGCTTCAACATGCTACCGAAAAGAAGGGAAACCGGCGGCGCATGCCCAAGTAAGCACGACCATCGCGAAGGCCGGAGGACGGGCGAAGGGGAGTGGCAGATGGCGTCACGGGTAGCCGTCGTTGACTACGGTCGCGGAAACGTTCACAGCGTGATCAAGGCCCTGCTATACTTGGGCGCCCGGGCCGAGCTGGTCGGGGCGCCGGAGATGCTGGAGCGCTTTGACGAGGCCGTCGTTCCCGGGGTCGGGGCCTTCGCCGACGCGATGGCACGCCTTGACAGGACGGGGATGGCGGGCGCGCTACGCTCCTTCGCGGCCAGCCAACGGCCTCTGCTTGGGATCTGTCTCGGCATGCAGGTCCTCTTGAGCACGGGCCGGGAGGGCGGCGTGACCCCGGGACTCGACATTATCCCGGGAACCGTCGAGCCGCTGCCGGGCGGCGACCGCAAGTTGCCCCACATCGGCTTTAACTCCGTGCGGTGGGACCGTCCCTCGGCGCTCGGGCGCGGAATCCCCAGCGAAACCCACTTCTACTTCGTCCATTCCTACGCCGCGTTTTGCGCAGACCAACGCGACCGGCTGGGCAGCACGGAGTACGGCCTGCTTTTCGCGGCGGCTATCGAGCGTGGCAACGTTCTCGGCACCCAGTTTCATCCCGAAAAGAGCGGCCAGGCCGGCCTGGCGCTGCTGGCCAACTTTGTCGCCATGGGGGGTTAGCCGGTAATGCCTCTGGCGAAACGCATCATCCCCTGTCTCGATGTCCAAGACGGCCGGGTCGTTAAGGGAATCAGCTTCGCCGGGCTGATCGATGCGGGCGATGCCGCCGGGCTTGCCGCGCGCTATGATGCCGAAGGGGCCGACGAACTGGCCTTTCTCGACATCGCCGCCACACGTGAGGGCCGGCGCACATTCACCGGCCTGCTGTCGCGGGTGGCCGACCGCGTCTTTATCCCGCTTACCGCGGGCGGCGGCGTGACCTCGGCTGACGATGCCGGGCGCCTCCTCCGCGCCGGCGCGGACAAGGTGACGGTCAACACGGCGGCGGTGTCCAGCCCCCACCTCCTCAGCGAGATAGCTGAGCGCTTCGGACGCCAGTGCGTGGTGCTGGCCGTGGACGCGGCAAGTCGCGGCCCTGACCGGTGGGAGGTCTTCACCCACGGCGGGACGAGGCCCACCGGGCTCGACGCCGTCGAGTGGGCGGCGCGGGCGGCCGCCCTTGGCGCCGGCGAAATCCTCCTGACGAGCATCGACCAGGACGGACGGCAGGGCGGATACGACCTGCGGCTGACGCGCGTGGTTGCGGAGGCGGTCGGCGTGCCCGTGATCGCGTCGGGCGGCGCCGGCTCGCCGTCCGACGTGGTTTCGGTGCTGGGCGCCGGCGGCGCCGACGCTGCCCTGCTTGCTTCGCTGCTCCATTTTCGCCAGGCGACAATCGCCCAGCTCAAAACGGCGATGGCGGCAGCGGGTCTGCCTGTTCGACCGGAGCCGCGGCTCGGCACGGGCGGCGCGGTGGTATAATCAGGCGGACACATCGAGTGAGGTGGTGCGCTTGGCCAAGCCGGCCGCACGGCTCTTCAGGATGCGCGATGTCCTGGCGGCAGTCGTTCTTAGCGTGCTGGGCCTGCTGGCCGTGGTCCGCTTCACGCAGGGCGGCCTGGATTTCAGCGCCCTCCAGCGGATCCGCCTGCCGTACATACTTGCCTGCTTCGGCCTGGTGCTGCTCGACTGGCTGCTTGAGGCATGCCGCCTGATGCTGCTCAGCCATGCGATCGGCCAAAGGCTGTCGGCCGCAGGAGCGCTGCGGACCGTCTTCCAGGGCGCCTTCTTTGCGCGCATCACCCCGTTCACATCGGGCGGCGAGCCCTTTCAGATCTACGCCCTGAACCGCGGCGGCGTGCCGCTTGGGCACGCCACCGCCGTGATCGCGATGAAGTCCCTGCTCAACGGCGTCGCCCGTGTGTGTCTCGCGATCGCCATACCGGCGTGGGTGTTGCTGACGGCCCACGGATGGGAGCTCGGCCAGATCACCAGCACAGCGCTGACCGTCGGCATCGCGGTGTACATGGTCATTTTCGTGATGTTTGTACTCGTCTTCGTGTTCCGGGCCCGTGCCAGGGGCTGGCTGGCGTCGGTCGCGCGCTGGCCGGCGCTCACACGGCTGGTCTCACGGGACCGCCTCGGGTCCGCGCTAAACCGCCTGGACGAGCACTACGTTGCTTTCCTCGGCGCGCTGCAGCATTTCGGCAGGGAACGCCGCGGCACCGTCGTGCTCGTCGGGATGTTGTCCTTCGCGAGCTGGGCCGCGGTCATGGCCGTGCCGGTCGTCCTGGTCCGGGCGCTCGGCGGGGCTTCACCGGTTGCGGAAATCGCCGCCACGGCAATCATCTTTTACCTGGCGGTCAACTACGCGCCCACTCCAGGATCGAGCGGGGCTTCGGAGGTGGGGTTCGCCGCCCTCTTCGCGCGGTTCGTGCCACTGCCGCTGCTCGGTGTGTTGGTGCTTGCCTGGCGGCTGTTTACGCACTACTTCGGACTGCTGCTTGGGCTGGCGGTAACGTCCGCGACGCTTGCGCGCCGCGGCGTCCAGCCCGAGGACCCGCGACGGGAGGCGCCGGTCGAAACCGAAGCGCCTCAGCCATCCGGGTACTCTCCTTAGACCTGGCCGCGTTCTCTGCCTGATCGTCCCGCTGCGGCCCCGTCGCGGGGCGCAAACCCGCCGTAGACCGACCGGTTGAGCAGTCGATCATACTGCGACCAGGCGCTGTCGCCGCAGGCGGCCAGCAACTGCTCGAACTGCTTAAGCCTGGCGCTGGTCAGGTCCGCCAGATGCAGGGCCATGGCCTCCATGGTCTGCGGGACGATCGGCGCGCCGTTTTCCATTTCGCCGTGGTGTGATAGGAGAATGTGCGTCAGGTGCGCGGCGAGATCGGGCGGGAAACCAGGCTGGCTTGACAGGGCCTGATCGAGCAACCGCAGCCCGACGGCCACATGGCCGACGAGGCGGCCCTCATCCGTGAGCTCGATGGTCTCGCTGACCGAATACTCGCGGACCTTACCGAGGTCATGCAGGAGCGCGGCCGTGATGAGCAGGTCGCGCTGGAGCGCCGGGAACATCGCGCAATAGGCCTCGCACAGTGCGGCGACCTCCAGGCTGTGCTCGAGAAGTCCGCCAGGATAGGCGTGATGCACAACCTTTGCCGCCGGAGCCGCCGCGAACGCCTCGCCGGTCTCCCCCGAATCCAGCACCGCGCCGCCTAGGCCGCGCAGCGCGGGGTCGGTGATGCCGGCGATGACCCCGGCAAGCCGCGGCCGGAGATCCGCCAGGTCAACCGGAGCCTGCGGCACGAGCTCCGCGAGCAGGGCGGGCGTCGGGTCCTCGATCAGCGTGGCCTGGTACACGGAGATCTGTGCCTCGCCCCTGTAGTCCTCGGCTTTGCCGCGGACGCTCACCACGCGTTTTTCGCGCAGGGTCGCGGCCACGGCTGCCGCATTGTTCCACACGCGGCCCTGGATCTGCCCCGTCTTGTCGACGAGGACCAGGCTCAGATACTCACCAGACCCGCCGCGCAGGGGGCGCAACGACATCTGGGCCAGGATGAACTCGGTTTCAACCGGATCTTGGGGCCGGATATCCCGCGCATACTGCTCCTTGCTCATCGCAACCCCTCCCGCGGGATGGTTTCGCAGCGGGACGGGATGCCACCTGCCCCGGCCGCGGGCGAGGCGGAACAACCGCGGGATCCGGACCTACTCCTCCCTGTTCACCGCAACCCAGGACCCGGCGCCCGCCGGCTGGTCCATGAGCCTGTGGGCCAGCGCCAACTGCTCCCGGACCTGCCCGGACGCGGTGCCCATGGGCGACCGCCTGCGCTCGACACAGGCCTCCGGAGAGAGCACGGCAAACACATCCGGGCCGAACAGCGGGCTTAGGGCCTTCAGCTCGTCCAGCGGCAGCCGTGCCAGCACCAGGCCCCGGGCGGCGGCGACGGCCACCGCCCGGCCCGCGACGGCGTGCGCATCGCGGAACGGGAGCCCGCGCGCGGCGAGGTAGTCGGCCAGGTCGGTCGCGTTGGTGAAGTCGTTCTCCACCCCGGCGAGCATCGGCCCCGGCAAAAAGCGGCTGGTCTCCAGCGCAGCCGCCGCGATGCGCAGGCAAGACCTGACCGTGTCCAGCGCGTCAAACGTGCCCTCCTTGTCCTCCTGCATGTCCGTGTTGTAGGTCAGCGGCAGCCCCTTGAGCACCGTCAGGACACCGACCAGGCTCCCGACCACCCGGCCGGATTTGCCCCGCAGCAGCTCGCCGATGACCGGGTTCCTCTTCTGCGGCATGATACTCGACCCGGTGGTGTAGGCATCGTCCATCGCAAGATAGCCAAACTCAGCGGTGGACCAGAGGACCAGCTCCTCGCCGAGGCGCGACAGGTGCACGGAGATGAGCGCGCAACACGAGAGGGTTTCGACGATGAAATCGCGGTCCGAAACGGCGTCCATGCTATTGGCGTACCGCCGGCCGAAACCAAGTTCGCGCGCCACCTGGTCGGGGTCGAGCGGGAAGGTCGTTCCCGCCAGGGCGCCCGCGCCGAGGGGCATCATGTCGGCGCGGTGCCGCGCACCGGCGAGCCGCTCACGGTCGCGCTGGAACATGAAGAAGTACGCCATCAGATGGTGCCCCAGCCGCACCGGCTGGGCCCGCTGCAGGTGGGTATAGCCGGGCAGGATCAACTGCCCGTTGGCCTCGGCCTGGCCGACCAGCGCGCGCTGCAGCGCCACTAGGTCGCCGTCCAGGCCGTCGACGGCCTCGCGGACATAAAGGTGCATATCCAGGGCCACCTGGTCGTTGCGGCTCCGCCCCGTGTGCAGCTTGCCGCCCGCCGCCCCGATCTTCTCGCGCAGCCTGGCCTCGATGTTCATGTGCACGTCCTCCAGGTCGAGCCGCCATGGAAAGCCGCCCGCCTCGATCTCCGCCGAAATCTCCGCGAGGCCGGCGGTTATCGCGTCGCACTCCGCGGCGCTGATGATCCCCTGCCGGGCAAGCATGCGGGCGTGGGCCGTGCTTCCCGCAATGTCCTGGCGCCAGAGCCGCCGGTCAAAAGGCAATGAGGCCGTGAACGACTCCACCTCGGGGGCTGTTTCCGCGGTGTAGCGCCCGCCCCAGGGCTTGGCGCTGCCCTGGGGCGGATTCTGGCTCTTGGCCGTCGGGCCGACGGTGCCGCCGCCGGAGTCGCGGCTCAAGCTGACTCCTGGCCGCCGGCCCCGGCCCCCGCGGGGTGGCCGGTTGCCTCCAGGCCCGAGGCCGCGGTTTGAGCGCGGCAGGGCTGCGCCTTGGTGGACTCCGCCTTGGACCTGGCCATCCTGGCCGCAATCCGTGTCGGCAATCCCCAGACCTCGATGAATCCGACAGCGGCCGCGTGGTTGAACGCATCCTCGCGGTCATACGTCGCGAGAGCGAAGTCGTAGAGCGAAAACGGCGACTTGCGGCCCACCACCACAGCCTGTCCGCGGTGCAGCTTGACGCGAATCGTGCCCGTCACGTTTTCCTGGGTCTTGTCGATGAACGCATCCATCGCCTCGCGCAAGGGCGAGTACCAGAGCCCGTAGTAGAGCAGTTCCGCGTATTTGTCCTCCAGCGTGCGCTTGAAGTGCGCAACCTCGCGGGGAAGCGTCAGGTCCTCCAGGTCGCGGTGCGCGGCGAGCAGGGTGACCGCCGCCGGCGCCTCATATATCTCGCGCGACTTGATCCCGACCAGGCGGTTCTCGACATGGTCGACCCGGCCGACGCCGTGCTCGCCGGCGATCCGGTTGAGGTCGCCGACCAGGGTCACGGGGTCGAGCGCCTTTCCGTCGAGCGAAACCGGAACGCCCTGCTCGAACCCAATCTCAACGTAGGCGGGCTCGGACGGGCAGTCCCCGACCGACCGGGTCATCACGTAGATCTCCTCGGGCGGCTCCGCCCACGGATCCTCGAGCACGCCGCACTCGATGCTCCGCCCCCAGAGGTTAGAGTCAATGCTATACGGGGTTTTCTTGGCCGTCGGGACCGGGATGCCCCGCTCGGCGGCGTAGTCCATCTCGTCGTCGCGGGACATCGGCCACTCCCGGACCGGCGCCACAACCTTGAGGTGCGGCGCAAGCGCGGCGGCCGAGACGTCAAACCTGACCTGGTCGTTGCCCTTGCCCGTGCAGCCGTGGGCGATGGCGCCGGCGCCGACACGCTCGGCGATCTCGACCAACAGCTTGGTGATCAGCGGCCGGGAGAGGGCCGACGCGAGGGTGTATTCGCCCTCATAGACGGCGTTGGCTTTGAGGGCCCGGAAGGCAAACTCGCGAAGGAACTCCTCCCGCGCATCGACGGCGTAGGCGGCGACGGCCCCGACATTGAGGGCGCGCCGGCGGATGGCTTCTACGTCCGATCCCTGGCCGACGTCAACCGTCAGGGTGATGACCTCGTAGCCGTACTTTTCCTCCAGCCACTTCACGGCCACCGAAGTGTCCAGGCCGCCGGAATAGGCGAGCACTACCTTTGGCAAGACGGTTCCCCCCTGGCCGCCTGGTCTGGTCCGGGCCCGCTGGGTCCGGGTCGGGGAAGCATGGCAGCCTATGCGGATAATTATACGGTTCATCGAAATACCTATGCAAGTGCCGCCGCACCGGAGTGCTGCGCTGGAGTTGCGGCCCCTTGTTGCTGATGCCCCCCGACGCCTGTCCCTTGAAGCAAGGAATCCGCTCCCGCAGGACAGAACCCCTGCCAGATGCGAAACAGCAGCTCCCCTGACCGGGGGGCCCGGGTGACGGAACGTCGTACGGAACGTACGGACGAGGATCTATGGGGTGAGGGATGCATTGTGACGAACTTGACCGTTGTCGGAGTGTCGGGCAGCCCGCGCGCCGGCGGCAACACGGAGACTCTGCTGCGGCACACCCTCGGGGTGTGCGCGGCCGAGGGACTCAGTACGGATTTCATCAGCCTCCGAGGGCTCCGGATCGAGCCGTGCCGTGCCTGCCGGACGTGCTCTAGGAGCAAAGTGTGCGCCGTGACCGACGACGTGCCGGCCATCTTTGATCGCCTGGCGGCGGCTGATGCCTTTATCCTCGCGGCGCCAGTCTATTTCTCGGGGACGGCCGGGCAAATGAAGTGCTTGATCGACCGCCTCGGCTATCTGAGCATGGCGCGGGGCCGGGTGTTCGAGCGCAAGGTGGGCGGCCCCATGGCGGTCGCGCGCCGGGCCGGCCAGAACTTCGCCCTGGCGGAGATGATGTTTTTCTTTCTGCACCAGGGGATGATCGTGCCGGGGTCAACCTACTGGAACATGGCCATCGGGCTGCACGAGGGCGACGTGAGCGAGGACGCGGAGGGGCTGCGGACGGCGGAGAACTTCGCCCGCAACCTGGCCTGGACGCTCAAGAAGCTGCGGGCCGCCGACTAGACCCGCGCGGCCGGCCTCCGGACCTCCACCCTGCAATCTCGCCGGAGCGACGCCTGCCCAGCGCCATGTGCCACAAGCCAAACCACATCACCGCGGTGGCCGGCAGGCCCAGCGCAAGCGCGGGCGCCGGACCGAGCCCGGCCAGGCGCGCCAGACCCAAAGGGGCAAAGAGCAACCACCCCACGACGGCATCAAGGCGGTGGGGCCGCGGTGGGCTGTACCCCGGCAGCTGGTCAGGAGCCAGGACCTCGGTGTCAATAAGCTGGATAACCGTGTCGTTGTCCGCCGGCGTGAGCCAGCCGGCCAGGAACTCCGGGTCGCGCCTGGCCCGCAGGAGCATGAATCCCTCCCGCTCCCATACAATCACGCCTTGGGCGCGCAGGCGGTCCACCGTGGCCGGCGGCCAGGGCGTAAAGTAAGCCGTGGGATTCTGGGTAAGCACGTACACCGGCCCTGGGGTTCCCATCCGCTCACGCAGCAGGTCTGCCGCGAGCACCGGGCGCCGGGCGAAGTATTCGGCCCAGTAGCGCACATCGGTCATGAAGACGCACAGCACGGCGTCGGCGGGGAGCTCCGTATCGAGCTCCCTCAGCGCCCCAACCTGGGCGGCGTCAAGCAGCGGGCTCGACGTGGCGATGGTGCCCCCCTGCAGGACCAGGCCAAACACGAGGGCTAGCACCGCTAGGACCCGCGTGGCGGTTCTGACCGGACCGGGCACCCACTGCGGGAGGCTCTCACCGGACGTGGCCAGGCACACCGCCGCCAGCGCCACTAGCGGGATGAATAGCTGGATCTCAAACCGCCGGGCGGTCAGCCCGCCGAGTGAGGCCATGCCGACGAGCACCCCGATCCAGCACCCCATCGTCAGCCCTACCAACCCGGACCCAGGCTGCCCCGGAACGCCGGGCCGGCCCAGTTGCGCGGCGGCAATCGGCCAAAGCGGCAGATACCTGCAAAACAGCGAGAGCGAATCCCACGTGAAGACGTCCACCGCAGGAGGCCTTACCTGGCCCGTCCGCCCGAGGTAGGTCCCAAGATAGCGGAGGAAGGTCGGCAGCACCGAGCGCCCGAGGATGAGGCCGGCCCCGACCGCAAGGGCGGCGACGCCGGCAAACGCGATGGTCAGATTTCGCCGGCTGCGGCTGCCTGAAACCGCTGTGCCCGGCGGGGCAGGCCCGAGCCCGACGTTCGGTGCATTGTCGCCGCTGCCGCCGTTGGCGTTGTCCGGCGGCCGCAAGCCCGGACCGGGCCGTGGCTTGCCGGCCATCCACTGTGCGGCAGCGATTGGCCCCGCGAAGCCGGCCGCGACAAGCAGGGTGGCAGCCGCCCCGGGGTGACTGAGGGCCGCCAGCAGAACGAAAAGCGCGGAGGAACCCCACCGCCGCCTGCAGAGCTGGCGCAGCGCCAGGATCATGAAGACGTTGGCCACCGCGTTTTTGAACAGCCCTGACACAAAACAGAAAAACATGTACCCGAACCCGAGGGCTGAGCCCCAGGCCCCGGCGGTCGCCACTCCGGCGGCGGCTGGCCCGGCGGTCGCCGCGGCCGTCGTACGCGCACCGTACATCATGTCCTGCGCCAAAAGCCCGAGCACGTAGACGGTCGCGGCCCCCCAGGCCGCGCTGGCGGCGACAAACGACAGCGGACCCGAGAGCAGCTTGGCAAAGGGGAGAAACACAAGGAAGGCAAGCGGGGGCTCGGAACCCCACGCCCAGCGGCCGGCAGCGAGGTGCTCCGAGCCAAGCAGGTAGTACGCCGCATCCGCCCCGCGCGGCGTGGGCAGACGCAGCTGCACGCCCAAAAAGACCAGGCCCGACAGGACCGCGAGCAAGGCAGGCGCGGCACGAAGCAAACGGCTGGTCGAGGGTAGTCGCATGGGGTGCTCCTTCATGTGGTCTCCTCCCTGAGCATCGCGCAACCAGGGCAGGTCACCTGCCGCCTCCCCGCAGGACGACCAGAATGGTCCGGGCGAGCACCTCGAGGTCCATCGCCAGACAGGCCCGCGCCCGGTAGTCGAGGTCGTGGACCAGCTTCTCCCGGGCGGTGGCGTGATAGCTTTCCGCCACCTGCGCCGGGCCGGTCAGGCCGGGCAGGGTGGCGAAGCGCCCGGCGTAGCCCGGGATTTCGTCCATGAACTGCCTCACGAACACCGGCCGCTCGGGGCGCGGGCCGACAAGGCTCATCTCGCCGCGCAGCACACAGAGCAGTTGCGGAGTTTCATCCAGCCTCGACCGCCGCAGAAAGCGGCCGACCGGAGTGATGCGTGGATCGCCCGGGGAAGCGAAGACCGGCCCCGTCTCCGCCTCGGCGTCCCGGCGCATGGTTCTGAACTTGAGCACGGTTAACGGCCGCATGCCCTGTCCCAACCGCACCTGCCTGTACAGGACCGGGCGGCCCGAGCTGAGGGCGACCGCGGCTGCGGTAAGGGCGATGACCGGCAGGCCTAACAGGGTAAGCAGGGTCGCGCCGATCACGTCAAGCAGCCTCTTGCCGCGGCCGTGGCACCACGGGCTGACCGCCGGCCCGGCCGCCGGACCGACCGCCGTCGACGCCGACGCCGCTGCTTCTGAGAACCAACCGGGACTGGGCTCAGCCACGCGACACGGCACCTCCGGTACCTGGCATCCTGACCCGTTCAAGGGAGCGGGCGGCCCGTGGATCGGCGGCGGCCCGCACCGCGGTAGGCTCCGCGCTCACGTGCCGCCACATGGCGAGTAGCCCCTCGGCCAGGGTGACGCGCGGCTTCCAACCCAGCACCGCCCCGGCCGCCGCCCGGTCGAGCGCACTGCGCAAGATGTCGCCCGCCGGCGGGGCGTGTTCCTGCACGCTCATCGTCGCCCCCGTGATCCGGCAGACGAGGACCGCCAAGTCGTGGAGGCTGGTTTCGACACCGGTGGAGATGTTGAGCGTCTCCCCTGTGAGCCGCGCGTCGAGCGCCAGCGCGATTGCCTCCACTACATCACTGACGTGTACGAAATCGCGTGTCCGCCTGCCGGCCGCTATGCGCAGCGGGGCACCCGTCCGGGCGGCATCAAGCCAGAGGGACATGACCCCTGGATCGTCCTTTTCCTCCTGGCCGGGGCCGTAGCAGTTGGCGAAACGCAGGACTGCGTACTCGAGGCCCCGCTCGACACCACAGCGGACCACCATTTGCTCACCGGCCGCTTTCGTCCAGCCGTAGGCTGATTGGGGCCGCGGAGGGGCGGTCTCGCGCATGGGGACGGCGGCGGACCCGTAGACGGCGGCCGAAGACGCGAAAATCATCCGCTGCGTGCCCGCGGCGGTGCAGGCCTCAATTACGTTAAGGGTTCCGAGGACGTTGTCCCGCAGGCCGCGGGACGGATCCCGTTCGAGGGCTCCGAGGCTGCTCTGTGCGGCCAGATGGATGACCGCGCGGGGCCGGAGGGCCCGGAAGTGGCTGCGGAAACGGGGGCCGGCGACATCGCAGGTCACCGCGTGGACGCCCGGCAGGCCGCGATAGGATCCCGCGGGCGGCCTGCGGTCAACCGCAACCACGGACCGACCCAAACGGGCAAGGTGCAACGCGAGGTGCTCTCCGATGAACCCGGCGGCGCCGGTGATCAGCACGGGATCGTCAGCCATCGAGTGCCTCCGGAGTCCCTGAGTGTCCAGATTCTGAACACCGGGCAATGTCGTCCAAGAAGTCGGCTGCCCGCGACGTGTTGTGTAGCGAAAACCTGGTCTCGGCCCGCTTCCGCCCGGCCGCCCCCATCCGGCGGGCCAGGTCCGGCTGCGCGATAAGCGGCTCAAGCGCCCCGGCGACTGCGGCGGGGCCTGCGGATAGCTCGAACAGAAGCCCGGTCTCCCCGTGCACGACGGCCTCGTTCATCCCCGCGATCCGGGACGCGACCACCGGAAGGCCCGCGGCCATGGCCTCGAGCACGGCAAGCGGCAGGCCTTCGGCCGAGGAGGGCAGCACAAAGACGTCGGCGGCCCGGAGAATCGCGGCTACATCCTGCCTGTGCCCCAGGAACGACACCTGAGCGCTGGCCTCGCGCGCGCCGCGAGACGCTGCCTCCAGGCGCCCCCGGAGAGGGCCGTCGCCAGCGAACGCGATGCTGACCGCGCGGCCGGCCCGGGACAACAGGGCGACGGCGGCGAGGGCGACATCGTGCCCCTTGCCAGGCACCATCCGCCCGGTGAGGACCAGCAACGGGGCTGGCGACGGCAGCCCAAGCCCGAGCTTGCGCCGGGCTGCGAACGCGGCGGGCGAGAACGGCCCCGGCCCCGGCTCACCGAGATCGACTCCGTTGCTGATCGCCGTCAGACGGGCGCGGGGGTACAGCCGCTGGTCGGCGACGCTGCGCCGCAAATCTTCGGAGACGCAGATCACGCCGGCGCACCACCGCCCGGTCAGCCGCTCGGCGGTGCGGAACACGGCAGCCGGCACTCCCCCGCGCCGGCCGGGCCCCCATGCCAGGCCGTGGCATGTGTGGACCACCAGGGGTGGGGGCGCTGCTGCAGGTGCGGGTACGGGCGCGGCTGCGCGGGCCACGGCATGGGCGGGCGTACGGGCGGGGATACGGACAGATGCGTGCACGGGGGATCGGCGGCTGCGGCGGGTGACAGCGACGAACGCTGCCGCGCTGCGGCCGAGCACCCCGGCCTTCGAGCTGTGGGTATGAAGCACCGCAGGCGATATGTCGTCTAACAGGGCGGCAATCTCACGGACGGCAAGCAGGTCGGCATAGGGTACAACGGATGGGCGCAGCCAACGTAACTGATGGGTCACCGCGCCAGTTGCTTTCGCTTTGAGAAACAGCTCCCCCCCGCCGCCGGCCGCCACATGGACCTGATGGCCGCGCGCGAGCAGCTCCGTCGTGATGGCCAGCACCTGCGCCTGAGCCCCGCCCCAGTCCGGCGAGGTGACCAGCTCCAGAATCCGCACCTTGCGGCGCTCCTCCTGCCGGAGAAGGTATGTGCCTGTGCCTTAAGTACGCGTTTCACGTTCCGGCTAGGTGTTATATCGGGAAGCAAGGCTTCCAGCGCAACCCGGCGGCGCGCAGAGGGCCAAGTTGAACTGGACCGGGGACATGAGGGGCGGCAAGCGGAGCGCGGTTGGGAGGCTGTGTGCCGTCGTAGTGCATGCACGCGGAAACCGGGCGACGCGGCCACGGCACCTGCTCTCTATTGAGCAGGTGCCGACGCTCATGTAATTAGAAACGGGCGGATTGTGCCGCAGACCTGTCCGCTTTTGAGCATCAGGCCGTCCTGATGGGCAAAAACGGGCAGGCCCACCCTGCGTCTGCCTGATTGTGCCAGGTTGTGCCCCGGACTCGGTCCGGGGTAAGCGCGCAAGCGTCCTGACTCAGCCCCGCCAACCGGGGCACAGAAAAAGACCGGCAGCTCCTCGGCGTGGCCCTTGAGGAAGCACTGCCGGCCCTTTTGAGTTGCGCATGTGCGGTGATGGCGAGCTACGACTGGTGATCGACCTGACCGGTCACCTTGCCCATCATCGCCGCCATGTCGCCCGTATGCAGGACGGGGTTCTCGGCGACCATGATGATCATGCCATCCATGGGCGCGCGGACCTCTTCGAGGACGGCGAAATCGCGTATACTATAGACCCTGCAGATCAGATCCCCTGTCCGAACCATATCTCCACCCGTGACCTCAAACAGCGCAGCCCCGCCACAGGCCACCTTGACCTGAGTAAGATGGCCTTGTGAGACCACCCACTGCTTCTTTGGCAGCACCGGGCTGCCTGGAATCATTCCAAGGTGCTTGGCCACGTTGAGGACTCCGCGTAGCCCCTGCTCGATGCGCACCTTCTCGAACTTGCTGTTGCCGCCGAGCTCGGGGCATATCGCGGGGATCCCGGCGCCGTCGGCCGAGTTGCGCAGCTTGCCGGCAAATCGGGACCCCTGCCAATCGGGATCCTTCTCCTCCTGCAGCAAGACCTCAACCCCAAAGACTTCAGCCAGCTCGCGGCTGCTCTGTTCGCCGCCCATGAATACGACGTGGGTGACCAGCGTCGAATTGCCGGTATGCAGGTCAATGAGGTAGTTGGCCTGCTTGATCGCGTTTTCCCAGAGAGCATAGGCCATGCGTTCGCTCATGCGCCCCTGGGCCTTGCCGGGCCATACGCGGTTCATGTTCTCGTTGTCGAAAGGAGTATGGCCCTGACGGTGGGTGAAGGCGACCACGTTGGCAACGGGCACCAGGATGAACCGCCCCTTGAGTTTAGCCGGATCGAGCTCCTCGGTGACCAACCGGCGGATGACCTCCAGGCCGTTGATCTCCGAGCCATGGCACGCGGCCTCGACGTAGACCGTAGGCCCGTCCCCTGCACCGTTTACCAGGATGAAAGGAATCTCCAGCGGCGTCCCGTCGGCGAAGCTGCCGACCGGCATGACCCCGCGGGCCACCTCTCCCGGCCTCGCGGCAACTCCGGCAACTGTTAGCATCCCCATATACCTGCCCCCCATCTGAGTCATCCCCCCGGGTGGTACGGGAACCGAATTAGTGTGTCAGGCCTTAACTTCCTGCCTCGGCGGGCAGAAATGTCAGCAGTTGCTCCGGCGTCTCCAGCGTGGTGTCTGGCACGGCGCCCTCTCGCCGGAACGCCTCAGGGTCGTAGAGCCCCCACTTGGCCAGGGCGGCCTTCATCCCCGCCCGCTGCCCGGCCAGAATATCCCACGGGCTGTCGCCGACCATCAGGCAGCGGCGCGGGTCGACCCCGAGCAGCGCCGCCGCGCGAAGGCAAGGCTCAGGGTGTGGCTTGTGCTCAGTGGTGTCCTCCAGCGCGACCACAACGTCCACGAGCACATGTAAGCCGTGCAACTCGAGGTGGCGCCGCGCAAAGCGGGCCCCCTTAGATGTAACCACCGCAGTCTCGATGCCGCGTGTACGCAACTCCGCCAGCACCCCCGGCCAGGCGGGATAGGGTTTGATCAGGCTCTCGACCTGGTCGAAGTACCGCCGGTAGCTTGCCACAAGCCCATCCGCGCGCTCCTCGCCGGCGAGGGTGCGCATCTGCTCCCGCAGCGGACGGCCATATATGGCCAGCACCTCGTCCGGGTGCAGCTCCCGCTGGAGCTCGGTGCGAAACGTGTGCACAAAGGCTGCAAGAATGCTTTCCTTTGTGTCCACGAGGGTCTGGTCGAGGTCAAGCAGTACCGCGTCGAATGTGGCCATCAGGCCCAAGTCAACTCCCCGGTGGTGGTTCCTGGCTCCGACCCCAAGCGAGGCCCGGATGCCGCTCATGTTCGCGTACTCCGGCCGCCTGCCCTGCTCAGCCGCAACAGCCCGGAGGCGGCATCCTACCTGGGCACAACGCTGGCATCGGCGTGCGCGTTGATGTCCTGTGTCCACTGCACCGGTCCGACCCTTAGGTTGACCGGGAAACGCAGGACGACGCACACGGTCGGGTACTCGATCACTCTCCCGGTGATGGGGTCGCTTGCATCGGCGCCGGCCGGGTTAATCACGTGAACCTGTACGTCCAGTCCCGGCGGCAGCGGCCCCAGTGCCAGCACGATGTTCTCCCAGGCGTACTCCGAGGCACGGGCGGTCGCCTCCCCCGTAAGAAGGTGAAGCTTTCCCTGAGCAAGCTGGTCCAGGTCCAGGGCCTGAACTCCGGCCAGGGCGCCGAGATCCGCCGCCTGGTAGGCAATGTGACGATACCAGACCACCTGCCCGAGACTGAACAGAGCAGCCATCACCGCGAGTAGCGCGGGTAGAAACAAGACGGCGGCGGCAATGGCTGCTCCGCGTTCTGTGCGACCTATTCGGGCCAGGGAAAGCCCCGGCCTACGTGCCCGTCCGGACCTTCTCACTGCGGCTGGCAGCCTCCCCGCGCAGGATAACCCCGTGACCCAGGATGCTTCTCGCCACCGGCGTGCGCCAGCGATAGGCAACACGAACCGAGACGGTGACCATCGTCCCGTAGGAGGCGGAGGCCGGCGAAATGTCGACCTCCGCCTCCTCCTCGATCAGGGAAGTCAGCCCCAGCTGACGTGCGATAGCCTGTCGGGCGCCCGGTGTGTCGCCACCGTCGATGGCAGCCCTGCGCGCCCCTTCGCGGGCAGCCGAGGCCACAAGTAGACGCACGTTGAGCGCCATGCCGAGCTCAACCGTGAGAAACAGAACTGTTGTGAGGACGCCGAGTATGAGCACGAATTCCGCGGTGACCGATCCTCTACGCCCCGCCAAGTTGCACCACGATCTCCTGGATCCGCTCAACGAGAACCGCACCAAGTTCCGTGAGCACACCGATGAGCACAATTACCACGAGCGCAAGCAACAGGGCGTACTCCGCCGTGGCGGCGCCACGCTGAGAGCGGAACAAGCACGCGATTCGCGACCTTAGGTACGAGATCATTATCCCATCTCCTTTCTGCCCTTAGAGGGCGGTACTGTGTCCTACCAGGCCGAACGCAGGAATGAAAGTACGCTCGGCAGCAACACGATGATCAGGATCGCCGGTAGGAAGAAGAACATCGCGCACAGGCTTAGGCGGGCCGGAAGCCCGTTGGCCCATCCGAGGTATTCCTGGCGCAGGCGGTCACGCGCCATTGAAGCTTGCCTGGCGAGGCCTGCGGTCAGGGGCAAGCCCAGAGCACGTGAGCGCTCAGCGGCGGCTGCAAGAGCCATGACTTCCTCCGCCTGAGCCAGTTCACCCCACCGCGCCAGGGCGCTCTCGCAGCTCACACCAGCTCGAATCTCCCGCACGACCTCGCCGAGCTGACGGCCGAACGCCGCCCCCCGTTCCATGTCAGGATCGTCCGCCAAGGTCGACAGCGCTCGTTCGAGGCTCATGCCGGCCAGCAGACATAGGCGCAGACGGTGCAGGAAATGGGGCCACTGACGGCGGAGCAGGGCGCCATTTGCCCGGCCGCGGGTATCGACAAACCAGTCGACGCCGAATAGCCCGAACGCAGCAGCAACTGCGGCCCATGCCTGCAAGTCCACCCGCTTGATGGCCAGCCCGACCATGACGCCTACGACCGCGCAGCAGAGCGCGCTGACGAGTCGCAGAGAAAGGTAGGCCTCGGTCTCCAGTGCAAGCCCGGCCCGGGCCAGGCGAGCGCGCTGAGCGCGCGACCACTCGGCCGGCAGGAGCATCGCCAGCCGCCGTACGGCTGATCGATTCACTGCGCCCGATTCCCCCGCTCGGGCTCCAGGACGCCAACCGATCCTGATGCCGAATTCCCTGCGCTGCCCTCCAAAACGGCTATCCAGCCATGCGAGCATCATCAGAAGGGCCATCACGAGCATGCACACCGGCAAAGTGGGGTGGCGCATGTCACACCCCTGGCCGGAGGGAGTCGGGGGGCCGCTGCATCCGGGCGGTGGCGGCTATGCCGCACAGCCAGAGCACACCGCCCAGGAAGAGACCGTGCCTGCCCACGGGATCTTCCCTGAGGGGGGCGATCGCCCAGGGGTTGAACATAGCCATGTAGCCCAGGAGAGAGACGGGGATTAGTGCCAGAATCCACGCCGTCCACCTGGCTTCGCTTAGCTTGGCTGCAAGTTCCCGATGTGAGAGCAGCGCCTCATCAGCACGCTCAACTGCTTCTCCGAGCAGTTGGCCGAGGCTGCATTCGGTGTCGGCGTGCAGCCGGAGGGCATCAAGCAGCAGGCGGTATTCCGGGCAACTGGCCACCTCATGGAGCCTGCTGAGCGCAGACACCAAAGGCTCACCGGCCGCGTGAGCTCGCAAGGCTACGCCAAGCATCTGCCGCAGCGGATCCTTAGCATGTTCGGCAGCAACGGACAGCGACCTGACTGCATTATCCCCGCCGGCGGTGGCCAACTGCATCTCCTGTAGGAGGGTGTGAGCCTGCCGGGCCAGAACCTCCCCTCGCCTACCGGTCACGTTGAGCCGCCACGCAATCAGAACGACCGGCCCTCCAGCCGCCGCCACCGAGGCGTGCCAGCCCCATAGCCCAAGAAGCTCGGCAAACCCGAGCCCGAGGACCGCGCTGAGCCCGAACAATGCCCAGAGTCCTGTTGAAGGCAGATCAAGCCCGAGATAGCGCTTGGCCCAACCGGCCATTCCACGCTGCAATCCGCTCTGCCCGGCGTGAGCGATGGTGGCCTGGGCAGCCTGCAGCCGTCCAACGAGTTCGTGAACCCGCATGCGGTGGACAGCCAGGCCCCAGGCCACCAGTACTAGCACGGATAGCCCAACGCAGCTGGCTGCCAGCGACGCCGCGAGGCCGGGGTCAAGCACCGGGCACACCTCCGGAGAGCAACTCCCTCGCTGTGCGTAACAGGCCTGCGACAGCATGGACGGCTCCACGGCGGGTTGAACGGTGCTGCAGGTGATGCAGTACGAGAACGGTCTCGGCCTGCCGCGGCGGGGGCCAGACACAAACCGTGACCGGATCAGCCCCGCGGCTCACGCCCGCCAGAACTGCTATCTCGGCCACTTGACGTTTCCCGGACTCGGAACGAGCCAGGTGAACCACAATGTCCAACGCGCTGGTGATCTGATCGCGGACGGCGGCCAGCACCACGTTGCCCGCGCTCATCAGGGCCAGCGTTTCCAGACGGAACAGGGCGTCCTGAGCGGAGTTGGCGTGGATTGTGCACATCGAGCCCGCATGACCCGTGTTGATTGCGCTCACGAAATCGTAGGCCGCTTCGTCACGGACTTCCCCCAGCACCAGCCTGTCTGGACGCATGCGCAGAGCATTGCGCACCAGTTGCCGGATCGTGACTTCACCTAGCCCCTCCAGGTTCGCGGGCCTTGCTTCAAGGTTAACAGCATGGACAGATTCCAGGCGGAGTTCGGCCGCGTCCTCAATTGCCACGAGCCGCTCCTTGGCCTGCGGTACGAGGAGGCAGAGCGCGTTAAGCAATGTGGTCTTTCCCGATCCCGCTCCGCCCGATATCAGCAGGTTGAGTCGGCAGGCAACAACGGCTCGAAGCAACGATGCCACCTCATCCGTCAGGAGTTCCAGAGCTATCAACTCATCTACCGAGAGAGGCTGCTTTCGAAACCGTCTGATGGTGATCGTGCAGCCACCGGTTGCCAGAGGCGGAATTATGACGTTGAGGCGTGAGCCGTCCGGTAGCCGGGCGTCCACGAAGGGAATCAGGTTGTCTAGCCGGCGACCGAGCGGAGCCAGGATCCGCGCAACCGATTCGCGCACATGCTTCTCGTCGCGGTAGGAGAGGTCGCTTCTGCGCAGCACTCCTTCCCGCTCGAAGTAGATCTCGTTGGGGCGGTTGACCATGACGTCCGTGACCAGCGGATCGTCGAGAAGCGGTTCAATCGGACCGAATCCGGCGATTTCACGCACCGCTGTCTCGGCGAGCGCCTCTCTGGTCAGACCGTCGACCACAAGGTTGTCCTTACAGATGATTGCCGCGCACCCGCGGCGCAGGCCGCTGCGCCGTTCCTCGTGGTCCTGGCCGGGCTCCAACAGCTCCGCGTACTCGCGAAGCAGCGCCTGTCTGATTTGCTCCACCGCTCGCGCTGCATCCAGGCGCTCCCCTGAATCAGGCTGGGCGACCAGATCCGACAGGGACCCGCGCGGCATACGTCCAGATACCGGCCGTTGAGCAGGATCCTCAGCTGGTACCTGTTCCAGGCGCTCTCCCTGGATACGAAGGCGCTCGAGAAGGCCTGTCATCCGCGGTACCTTTCTCCGGCCCATGGCAGGGCTTGCCCGCGCCCCCGGCGGGTTTCCGGCTTCCATGGTAGCGAAAAGCGGCGCCGTCCCGGTTGGATGGCGTCCGGCCAGACGTGCGTCACCAACCCCTCGAGCGCACGAGCCAGCGGGCTGCGGGGGGTGGCGAGAACCGTGGGGCGGCCGCGAAATGCCTCCAGGTCCGCACGGTGACCGATATCAGGCAGCACGGCACATGGTTCCATCCCCAGGAGGTCCGATGAATCGCGTATGGAGAGCGGACCACGCCGGCCAACCCGGTTGAGAACCAGGCAGAGCCGCTCGCGCACGGGGTAGTTAAGCCTCTTGAGCAACTCGACTGTTACCCGTGCCTGCCTGACCGCGCCAGGGCACAGGGTGGATACGAGAACTACTCGCGATGAATCCTCGAGTGCCGTGTAGAGCAGGTCGCTATCGGCATCTGACGGGGTATCAACGACGACGCACTTGGCTGACCCTCGGGCCGACTGCACAATAGACCGGACCAGTGTCTCATCGGCCAGGGACGCCAGCTCGGGCCGCGCTGGAGCAGCCCACAAGCTTAGGGGCAGCTCGGGGCTTAGCGCCACCCACTCGGCCCGCCCCGGTTGCCCTTTGTGCGCACAGGCCTGCACCAGGTCAAGCGCCGGCGTCATGCCAAGTCTCAGAGAAAGGTCGCCTGATTCGAAATCCAGATCCACAGCGGCGACCTGGATGCCCAGGGAAGCGAGCCGTGATGCGAGGTTACCGGCAACCATGGTCTTGCCCACACCTCCCTTGGAGCCCATCACAAGGACGACCATTTGCCGAGCTGGGGCCCCAACTGGCTGGGGCTGCGGATCTTGGGACCCGGACCAGGGGTGCGATGAGGGCCCTGGACTCAACACGCGCGTGACCATTCCCTGGAAACGTATCGCGAAGGACGGATCTCCATCGGCGACAACCCAAACTTCCGGGGGTGAGGCGCCCAGGGTGCCAAGGTTGCGGACCGCATCCCAGCCATCCACTGCATCCACAAGACGTTGGGAAACAACCAGGACGTCGACTCCCAGGCGTGCAGCCAGTGGTACCGCAAGATCGAAGCGGTCAAGCTGTCCGGCGCAGGCAAGGCCGGTTGGAAGCGGCGAGCCCTGGGGAAGAACCGCGAACGCCGTGCGGGGTGCGGTTGGAACGCCCCCGGCTGAGCTGACCCGCCCGGTTCTCATCGCGGGATCACTTCCCCATGGTTCGCTGTGGGCTCGTCCAGCGAATGCCTGGTACCCCTGACCACGAGGTAGACGTGACCGCACGAAAGGGCCAGAGCAATCGACTCGACCTGATGATCCGGGACCGCCAAAAGGGCACCGCCCAGACCCGCCTTGGACCCCGCGCCTGTCAACGGGTTTCCACGCTCATCCCGTAGCTCAAGTACGGGGAGGTCAAGAGCAAGGCGGTAGGCCACTGGATCGCTCCGGCCGGAGGTCACCGCAACGAGATCAACACGGTCTCCAGGCCCTATGCCGCTTCCGGCCGCCCGGGCAAACCCGGCGGCCACGAACATCGCCCTCTGCGAGGGCTCCAAGCCAAAAACGTATCGACCCTCAAATCCCAGGTCAGTGCGGGAGGCGTGCAATTGCTCCCCCGCGAAAATCGTCTGGGTCACCGTCCGGCCCAGAGCGTGTGACGCCAAACGGAGAGCATCGGGGTGCAAGGCTTCCACGGGGAGATAGCAGATTCGGATGTCCCCGGGTCCGATAACTTCGCGTGGATGCAGGTCACGGGTTGTGACAAGCACCGGCGATCGCTGGTCCAGGGCACGCAAGTACCCGTAGGTCAATACACCACCAGCCAGGGCCAAGCCCACACCCAAGATCAGGAACCACCGGCTACGCAAACCCGCACCTCCTCGCGGGACTAGGCTACATCCAATTTCTGCCATCGCGCAAGCCCCTCACTGCCACAACGAAACGACATGTTTCGACGAATGAGCTCTAACCTGAGGGACGTCTCGCCTGGCAGTTGATGTCGAGCGGAATCGCTGGACTCCATCTCCCGACGGAGCTATCATCATTCCATAATCTGGGAGGCGATGACGCGTTGGGGCGGCGAAGAGGGGCACTGGGGCTGGCTGTTCTGGTCGCGTTGTTGGTTCACGCCGCGATCTCCTGCCGGGCATCCGCCGGCGCCGTCCACACGGCGGTGGAACTCGGGCTTCTGCCCGCATGCGCGATTGACCTTGCGCCGGATATGCCCGTGACGAGGTCCCTCTGGGGGATCATGCTGTACGACACGCTGGCCGCCTGGCTGCCGCCTGGGCCTTCAGGATCTCAGTGCCGGGACCTGCCCAGGGACGGTGACGGCGACGTACTGGCGGCCCTGGTGGGCGCCGGGTGGATTGACCTCGCGGGGACACGGAGTTTCCTTCCATTCAGGCCCGTGACCCGGGATCAGGCCCTGCTTTCGCTGGCGGCGGCGTTCAGAGCGGCAGGCCAACGCACGGCAGCGCCCACGGCGACCCGATCGGGCACGCCTGCGGTGCCGCGGGAGCTGGCGCTACTGTTGGCGATGGACGCGCCCGCCGACGGCTCCCGGCCCCTCGGCCTCACCCAGGCCGCAGCCCTTCTGAGCAAGGCGGTCCAGTTGCTGCAGCCCCCTGTGGATGCGCCGACCCCCGCTTCTGCTGTCCAGCGGTATCTGAGTAATCTCGGGCAAGCGCTTGAGAGCGGGTCTATGTGCCCTCCGCTGCTTCCGGTCTGCGGGTCGGCGGCGGCCAACCTGGCCCGCAACTCAGGCCGGCTTGCAACCGGCCGCTATTCTCTCCAGTTGTCTGCGCTGGACGTTATTCGAGTTGACCGCGCAGGTTTGCTCGCGGTGGTGACGGCAAGGCGGCGGATGATCGTGAGCACCGGCGGCGCCGCACAAGAGAGCGACATCACCGACGTCTTCCGGCTCCGGCTGACTCCAGCCGGTTGGAGTATCTACAGATAGGAGGTTTCGATCTTGACGGGACGTGCGAGGGCCCGGTCCCTCGCGGTTCTTCTGGTAGGCGTGGCTCTTGCCCTGGGGGTGCTGCCCTGCCGGGCTGCGCTGGCCAACTGGACGTTCGGCCCGGAGTACGAGGTCCGGGTTGAAACGTTCGAATACCGCAACGCCTGGTATCTGAGACATGTCTATTGGCGTCCGGCGTACCTCAACGGGGTGTACCAGTTTGACGAGTTCACCCACAACGTGGACGTCTACCAAGGACCGCTTATGTCCTATGGCCCCCCGGACGTGGCTGGCCAGAGCATCGAGTATTGCGATGCGCCGCATGCCAGCCTGGTCGTTCGCTACCACCGGGCCGTCTACCGGTACGGACAGCTTGCGGGCTATGAGGACCTGCCCGACCTTACACGGGTCGAGGATGTCTGCAGTCAGTATCAAGGCCAAGAGTTCGCCCAAAGCGCCGTGGTGGTTCAGGTGGGCGGCACAACGATGCTGAGAGTCACCTACTCCTACCCCATCTACCACGCAAATCCGGGGTACGGGGCATTCACGGTTGGCTATGGGCAAAGGGAAGAGCTGACCCCGATGGCGGGGAATGCCGCCGGCTCGGCCGGCGGGGCGGGCACTCCGCTCGTTTCCGCACCTTCACCCGATGCAGCCGGGTATTTGGATGTGGCACTCCGGCAACTCGACACCGTCGAGCAGTTTGATGACTTCGCGCTGGTTGCATCCAACTCGTACGCTCAGGACATCAAGGACGCATTCAGCCTTGGCCTCATCGTTGGGAAGTACGATGAGACACGCCAATACTTTGACCCCAACGCGGCGATCACAGCTGGCGAGATGATCAACATCCTGGCCCGCAACCTCGGGGCTACGTCGACAACCCAGGGCGGGGAGGCAGCCGCCTATCTGACCGGGCTCGGCGTGAGCCTGCCGTCCACCCTTGACGGGGCTTTGTCGCTGGCCGCTCTTGAGTCCCTGGCGAGTCAGATATCAAATCTTGATCAGGCCGGTAAGGCCGACCTCCTGGTTCTGCGGCATGTTCTTGAGGGGACTCTCGTCGCCGACGTAGACGGGGGCATCAGCCGCGCCCATGCCGTCGCCATGTACCGGCCGCCGAAAAGCCCTGCCCCCGGCGGCACTGCAGTTCTGCCCCCTTCGGGTGGGGGCGGCCAGGGCGCATGGGAGCCTCCGCACACAGCGCCTGGCACCGCCGACTCCGGATCCGGGCCGCCGCCGTGGGTTTCAGAACCTCTGCTTCCTGGCGGCCTGCCGCCTGACACCGGTCTACCGGGGTCTGCCCCATCTCCGCCAGGCTGGGGCGAGGTGATCTTCATCCTGTCGGACTAGACACGCCAGCAGGCATGCCTGATCCGGGGCCTATGTAAGATGCCGGCAGATATCCAGGAATGACTATGCGGGCCGGCGGTTTCCCCGCCGGCCCGCATTCACACCACACACACTCTGTCTCAGTAACCCAAAGGCACTGCGCAGCCGCGACGCGCTCCGCCTCGGCCTACAGCACTATCTCCTCGTCCGGGTTGAGCACGGGCAGCTCCGGACGCACGATATCCGGGTACTTGATGCCTGCGCCGGTATTAAGGATGACGACCTTGTCTTCGGGCTGGATATAGCCCGTTTGGACCAGACGCCGCGCCGCCGCGATCGCCGCCCCGCCCTCCGGGCAGATAAACATGCCCTCGGTCAGCGCGGTAAGCTTCACGCCCTCCATGATCTCCTCGTCGCTGACTGCAACCGCCGTCCCTCCGGTCTCGCGGATGGCCTGGAGGACCAGGAAGTCGCCCAGGGCCTTGGGGACGCGGATGCCGCCGGCAAACGTCTTGGCGCCGGTATGGAACTCCGAGCTCTCCTTGCCCTCCTGATAGGCGCGCACGATGGGCATGCAGCCCTCCGCCTGCACGGCGACGAGCTTGGGCGGCTTGTCCTTGACCCATCCCATCTGGATGAGCTCCTGGTATGCCTTCCAGATACCGATCAGGCCGACGCCGCCGCCCGTGGGATAGATGACGACGTCCGGGGCTCCCCAATCAAAATCCTCCGCGATTTCAAGTCCCATAGTCTTCTTGCCCTCGATGCGGTACGGCTCCTTTAGCGTGGCCACATCGAACCACTCGTACTTCGCGGCTGCTTTGGAGATCATGCGGCCAGCATCGCTGATGAGCCCCCGCACGAGCCAGGTCTTGGCCCCGCTGAGGACGCATTCGAGCATGGCGACCCGCTCGGCGTCCACCGGCATGGCGATGAAAGCTTCGATGCCCGCCCGGGCGGCATAGCAGGACCAGGCTCCGCCCGCATGTCCGGCCGTAGGCATCGCGATTTTGCCGATCCCGAGCTCCTTACACCGCGAGATGCCGCAGGACGCGCCGCGGGACTTGAATGTGCCGGTCGGGTTTAGGCCCTCATCTTTGATCTGCAGGTGTTCCAGGCCGAGCGCCTTGCCGAGCCTGCCGGCGGTCAGCATGGGCGTGGACCCCTCGCCCAGGCTGACGATGTTCTCCTCGCGGGCAACAGGCAGGAACTCCCGGTACCGCCACATGCCGGGCGGGCGCTTCTTGATCTCCCGGCGGCTGATTCCCCGCCCCATGTCGTCAAGGTCGTACCGGACAAGCAGTGGCGCACCGCACTGGCAAGTGTTGTTGGGCCGGAACGGAGCGTAACTCCGCTGGCATTTGGGGCATTCGAGATGCGAAATATAGGTCATTGGCGACCCTCCTGAGGTACGATACGGTGGAATTCCAGCACTGGCATTGAGTAGCTGCAATTCCTCACGTAACGCCGCTAATCCTGCCTGTCAGGCGCTCCGCTGCCAGGTTTGCTGCATTGCTTGATCCGTACCATGCAGTCGTAGTAGACCGCGCCCAACCCGATATCGCTGAGCCCCGCGGACGTTAGTATGTTTGCCGATGCAGGCAACTCCCCGTCGCCGCCCAATCCACCTCCGCCGAGAATCATGGCCACGTCGTCACGCCACGGGTCGGGCTCGCATCTGACCACCGCTGGCAGTTCGCCTGCCCGTGAGACCACGCGGCAGTGGCCTCCGTCGGTTACGCCCGCGGCTGCCGCCGCACGGGCGCTGACGTGCACCTCCGGCACCCGCCCGGAGCCCGCGCAGCCGCCACCGCTCCGCCCCTCGTCCGCGGCGCCGCGTCGCGCGTGCTGAAACTGCGAATGCAGCGTAAGCCGGTGCTGCGGCGAGATCAGCCACAGCGGCCACGAGCCGCCGGCCTCTTCCGGTGTTTCCTCGACATGCCCGCCGCCTCCCGGCATCGCCGCCCGGGCGTGGCCGTACCGGACCCCCTGGGCGGGCTCACCCGGGAAATGATACAGGCCGTCTTTCGTCGCAAAGACCCCATCCGCCCACGGCACTGCCTTGGCCAGCGGGTTGCGAAACCATGAGCCGCGGTGGGCCTCGCCGATGGCGTGGGGTGCCAGCGGGGCGAGAGCGTCCCGGATCCAGGCGGCCGCGGGGCGATCGATCCAATCCCCAAGCCCGAGCCGCCGGGCAAGCTCCGACCATATGGCCCGCTCGCTCCGCACACCCGCCGGCGCGCTAACCGCACCAAGCGACCACATCGGATATTCATGCCAGTATCCGGCAAAGAAGTCCTCTTCCTCCAACCCGCTGGCGCAGGGCAAGACGACGTCCGCCAGGCGGGCGGTATCGGTGATCACAAGGTCAAGAACGACCTTAAACGGCACACTCGCCAGCGCCCGCGCCGCCTGACCCGCATCCGGAAGCTGGGCCGCGGGGTTTGACCGCTCGATGACGGCCACTGCCACCGGGGGATCGGCAAGCAAACCAAGCTGGGTGGCAATCAAAGCTCTGGGCAGCCTGCGGCCGGTACCGCCGCCTGTCCGCAAATGGGGTGCCCGCCCGGCCCCCATGCCCGGCCCCGGCTCCAGCTGCGCAACAGAGAGCACGCCGAGCCCAGACCCGAAGTTTGCATAGCTTACCCCGCCGCCGCTGATTCCGGTGTTCCCCGCGACCGCGGCCAGAGCATCGATGGCCCGGACGTTCCACCCCCCGTGCCGGTGGCGCTGCATTCCGTATCCCATCAGGATGGCGCCTGGATGGTGTGTGGAGTACATCTCGGCTAGCGCCGTCCACTCGGCCTCCGCAATGCCGGTTGCCAGCCGTACCTCGTCGGCCCCGAGAGCCAGCGCAGCACGGGCGTACTCATCGAAACCGCTGGTCCTGCGTGATAGAAAACCGCCGGCGGCTCTGCCGCCGCGGATGAGCGCAGCGGTCATGGCCATCGCCAGCAAGCCGTCGCTGCCCGGTCGCGGGGCCAGATGCCAGTCGGCGTGGCGCGCCGTCTCAGTCGGCAATGGGTCTATGACCACGAGCCGTGCGCCCCTGGCCCGAGCCCTGGCCAAGAACGGCAACAGGTGAGGGTTGGTGTGCCAGGGATTGCGGCGCCACCAGATGATGATCAGCCGCGAAAATTCGACGTCGGACGGGGCGTGAGCCAGTATGCCGCCGAAGTCCTCGGTGTGGGCCGCCAGGCCGGCCGGCCAGCACAGGCTGCCCGACACGGTGGTGACTTCACCAAGAAGCCCGAAGAGGCGTCTTCCGAGGTCCTTGAGGAGCCCCGTTCCCCCGGAATCGTGGTAGTGAAGGATGCTCTCGGGGCCGAACCGGTCCAGCGCATCACGTAGCCTCCCGGCCACGAGGTCGAGGGCATCGTCCCATGTGGCTGGCTCCAACCCGCCGCCGCGCCTGACAAGGGGCGTCAGGAGCCGGCGTGGGGAGCTGAGCCTTTCTGCCTGGAGTCTTGCCTTGGGGCAGGCAACACCGCGGGTGATGGGGTGGTCCGGGTCTCCCCGCACCCCTCTGACGCGGTCGCCGTCCACCGCAAAAAGCAGGCTGCAGGAGTCAAAGCAACTCAGCGGGCACGCGCAGCGTCGCTCCTCAGCGCCCACCAAGCGACCCCCGATCCGTGCGCAGCGCTACCGGCACCACAGGTATCTTCGGTTCGGGTTCAGCGACCGTAATCCTGTTCCGGCCGGCAAGCCGCGGCTGGCACGCCGCAGGCGCCGTCTGCGCACACCGGCTCAAGGCGTAGCTGGTCGCCGCAAGCAGTACCTGTCCCGGCGATCGTCCCGGCCGGCAGTTCGAGGCACGAGAACGCCCCGGCGACCGGAATCGCCGTGCGCCAGGGCGCGAGCGACGGGTGGCATGCCACGACGATATGTTTTCTGTCCAGAAAGAGAATGTCGATGGGATAGCGCATGCCCATCGTGTGCACGCCATTGGCCGGCACCAGCCAGAGGCCTTCACCTTGTTTCAGAGGCGGACCGATGAGGAGTCCGGCCAGCCTGGACGCAAACGAATCGGCAATGCGCGCCTTCTGGGCGAGACCTGTCCCGCGCGAGCTGTTGACAAGCCCGACGAGCCGCGAGCTAACTTGCACGGAACACCTCCATCAGGTGCACCGCAAGCGGCGCGAATAGAACGATGAAGATCGTCGGCAGGATGAAGAAGACCAGCGGGAAGAGCATCTTGATGGGCATCTTCATCGCCCGTTCCTGGGCCCGCTGCCTCCGCCGGTAGCGCATCTGATCGGCCTGGATGCGCAGCACCTGCGCGAGGCTGACCCCAAGCTGCTCCGCCTGGATCAGCGAGGCGACGAAGGTCTTCATATCTTCGAGGTCGGCCCGCCGGCTGAGCCCCCGCAAGGCCTCGACCCGGGGCCGCCCCAGCTTGACCTCCTTGATATACTCCTGGAACTCCTCGCCCACCGGCCCCTTGAACTTCTCCGCCACCTTCTGAATCGCCGCGTCGAAACCGAGTCCGGCCTCAACCGAGATGGTGAGCAGGTCGAGCACATCGGGAAGGCCGTGTTCGATCGCTTGGCGCCGCTTGTTGACCTTCCCCCCGAGCCACAGGTCGGGGAGGACGTATCCGGCGAAGGTGAAACCGATCACGGTCGCCATGTTCCGCCCGACGCTCGTCCCCTGCCCCACCATGGCCATCAGCACACCGAACACAAGCATGACCGTGAGCAGGAGGAACCGGACCGCGAACAGCGAGCCAACCTCCATGGGCCGGCCGGCCCGAAGCAGCTTGTCCTCCGCCCTCCGGCGCACGCTCACCGGCGCAAACCGCAGCAGCTGGGACCGCAGCGAGGCTACGGCCGGGCCCAGGACACGCTGGCTAAAGGGCTGCGCGAGTTCCTGGTCTTCCAGCGCCAGAGGATCCTGGCGTCCGGGACGCACCGCGCTGACCCGCCGGTTGACCGCCCGCTCGCGCGCCGAAGGACCAAAGACCAGACTGGCCAAAGCCGCCACGCTTCCAAAGATAAGCACCAGGAAAAGCCTCTCCACGTCTCTGCCCCTCCCCTTGCGGGCTCGGCGGGCCCGGGCCTAGAACTTGACGTTCACGATCCGCGAGATGACGAAAAGCCCCAGTATCTGCATCACGAGCGCAACGCCCATCGCGGCCCACCCCATGGGATGAGTGTAGAGGGGACGCATGAACTCGGGATTGATTGCGCTGACCAGAAAGACCAGGGCGATGGGAATACCCGCCACAACCCAGCCGGAGAGCCGCCCCGAGGCGGTGAGCGTTCCGATTTCGGCCGCCAGGCGCGCACGCTCACGAATTGTGCTGGTGATGTTGTCCAGCACCTCGGAGAGGTTTCCACCTATTTGCCGTTGGGTGAGGATGGCCGTGATCGCCAGGTCGAGGTGGTCGCTCTGGACCCGCTGGGCGAGGTTCTCCAGGGCCGTTTCGACGGGGATGTTCACGCGCGTCTCACGCAGGACAAACTCAAACTCCCGCGAGATCGGCATTGGCATTTCCTTGGCCACCACGTCCATGGCCTGCAGAAAGGAGTAGCCTGAACGAAGCGAGTTGCTAACCAGAGTAAGTGAGTCCGCCAGCTGCGCATCGAGGGCCTTGCGGCGCCTGCCCAATCTCATCGTCAGGTACAGGAACGGGCCGGCGATCCCCCCCAGACCCAGGGTGATCGACAACACCGCCCGGTTGGCCACCCAACCGGTCAACAGCCCAAAGGCCCCGGCTCCCGCGGACAGAAGGACAAACTCCGCTACCTGCAGCTTGAGATCGGCCCTGCGCAGGCGGACAGCAAGCCGGCCCCCGAGCCGCCGACCGGCCATCCGGTCGCTGACCCGGCCCAGGGGGGAGCGCTTCCTGAGCTTGCCGGCTGGTGCGCCGCTTTCTTCCTCCCGGCCGGGTTCGATTTCGGCGAGGATGTCGGCAACCTTGCTGGGCTGCCGGGTGCTGCGGAGAACTTTGGTAATACGCCGGTCCACGTGTGCGTACGGGCGCTCCACCATCGTCGCCGCCGCAAGCGTCACTCCCAGAACAACAAGAAAGACAACCGCGAGGAGCCCGTAAGACAACTGCCTACCCCCTCTGCGCCACCCGGGACGTGCCCGAGGCGAACCTCTCCCGCGCGTTCATTGGCTCGGGCGCGGCCTCAATAGTCGAGAAGATATCCTGGGGCAGCACCACACCCGACATCTCCAGGCGGTCGATGAACCCGGGGACGACCCCCGTGGGCCGGAAACTGCCGAGGACTTTCCCGTCCGCGCTGAAACCGGTTTGCTTGAACAGGAAAATGTCCTGGAGGAGGATCACGTCTCCCTCCATCCCCTGCACCTCGGTGATGTGCGTGATCTTGCGCGATCCGTCCTTGAGCCGGCTCTGCTGGACGATGAGGTCAACCGCCGCCGCGACCTGCTCTCTGATTGCCTTCACCGGCAGATCCACGCCGGCCATGAGCACCATTGTCTCGAGACGGGCCAGCATGTCCCGCGGGGCATTGGCATGGCCGGTGGTGAGGCTCCCGTCGTGTCCGGTGTTCATCGCCTGGAGCATATCTAGCGCCTCCCCGCTGCGCACCTCACCGACGACGATGCGGTTGGGGCGCATCCGGAGCGCGTTGCGGACCAGCTGGCGCACGGTGATCTCGCCACGACCCTCAAGGTTTTGCGGCCGGGTTTCCAGCGACACGACGTGGTCCTGGTGGAGCTGGAGTTCCGCGGCATCCTCGATTGTGACGATCCGCTCATCGACCGGGATAAACGAGCTTAGAACGTTGAGAGTCGTGGTCTTGCCGCTGCCGGTCCCGCCGGACACGAAGATGTTGAGCCTCGAGCGAACGCAGGCGGCCAGGAACACGGCCATCGCCCGGCTGAGCGTGTTCATGCGGATCAGGTCATCGATCTGGAACGGGTCCTTGGAGAATTTTCGGATGGTCAATGTCGGTCCTTTAAGAGAAAGGGGCGGGATCACCGCGTTGACGCGGGAGCCGTCGGGGAGCCGGGCGTCGACCATAGGGCTGGATTCATCGATCCGCCTGCCCAGAGGCGTCACTATCTTTTCAATGAGATGCATTACCTCGGTGTCTGTCGCAAACCTGATCCCCGTCAGCTCAAGGCGGCCGTCGCGTTCGATGTACACCTGGTCACGCCGGTTGATCATGATTTCTGTGATGGTACTGTCATCAAGGAGGGTCTGGATGGGCCCGAAGCCCACGATCTCGGCGAACAGCGAACTGGCAATCTCCTCGCGCTCGAGAGGGCCGACCCCCTGTTCCTCGGTGAGCAGGTCCAGGATGCGGGAGCGGATGGTAGCCTGCTCAACCTCGGTCAGGGGCCCATTGCGCACGACGGCGGCCGTGTCCAGCTCGCTGATCAGCTGGGCCTGGATCCGGGACTTCAATTCGCCATGCAGGTTGGCCCGTGCACCTGCCGGGTCGCGTTCGACTTTCGAACCAGCCCCGCCGGCGCCGGTCCGCCTGCGCGGCTCAGTGGATTGCCCTTTCAGCCGCTGATAAAGGGAGCTCAAGGCTCAAGCCACCCGATGCTCATTTCGCAGCCTCACGCGCCTCTCCGTTTGGAGTCGTGAACTGCCGCGCCAGCGCGATCAGCCCTTCCGCCACCTTGGTTCGCGGGCTGGTCAGCACGAACGGCTGCCCGCAGTTGGCGGCCCATATCACCGTGCGGGCATCCCGCACCAGGCGGTGGGAGACGGGGAAATCGAGGCCGCGGCTGATCTCCTGGATCGTCACGCCCACGGCAGTGTCGGCCTGGTTGATGACCAGCGTGATTTTCTCCCGCGGATACTCCAGGCGGTGCAGCAGTATCTCCAGGCACTTGCCCGTGTTCTGGAGCGCAAGGATATCGGGGGTCGTCACGAGCAGGATCGCGTCGGCGCGGTCAAGCGCCGTAAGGTTGGTGTCGCGGAAGCTGGACCCCATGTCCACGACGACGTACGGTGTGGAATCGGCAATGGCCGACAGAATCTCTCCCACGTAGTTGTGTCCCGGCTTGCGTCGCGCGTCCCCGTCCACCTCGGCCGCCAGATCCGGGCTCTGCGGCGCGGCAAGGATGCGCAGCTTGCCGGACTGCCCGCCGGGCCTGCCCGGTTGCCGGGGGCCGGTATCGAGCTTGGCCGAAACCATCACCTTGGCCACCAGCGAGTGGTCGATCGCGGCATCGAGGCGGCAGAGATCGACGACCGTAGCCTGGGGGTGCACTCCGAACATCGACGCAACCCCGCCAAATTCCAGATCCAGGTCGACCAGGGCGGTATCCTTGCCGCAATGAGCCGCCAAGGCGGCGGCAAGGTTGCTCGCGATGGTCGTCTTGCCCACCCCGCCCTTGGTCGAAAAGACGGCTATGACTTTCCCCGGTCCGCTCGCCGGCCGCGCCGGGGTCTCCGGCGTGGCCACTAAAGCGACCGCACGTCTGATCGCCTGGCCGAGACGCTGCCCCTCGCTGCGCACCAGGATGAAGTCCCGCGCTCCGGACTGCATCGATTGGCGGAGTAAGTTCGGGTCGAGCTCGTCCCCAAGTACGATGACCTGGGTCGTCCCGTCGCGTGCGATGCGTCCGATTACCTCAAAGATCTCTTCGCCGTATGCGGCATCCAGCAGAGCAACATGGGGCTTCAGGTCGGCGCAGCGCCCTAGAAGGTCGCGCAGGTCGCCCACCTCGCCGGCACACAGCACACCCTCCTGGGTCAGCCTGTTGCGGATCTCCTGCCGCAGCAGGCGGTTGCCGCTGGCGATAACCGCAGAGTTGGACACGCCCTCTCCTCCCTCCAGGGGATCTAGAAAGACGGAACGATTACCACCATCAAGGTGCGCTTCCCGGAGAGCAGGTCCGCCGACACGTTGCCCGGCAAAACCATGCGCTTGGCGCCGGCCGCCGCGGGTTGTAGTGCATCGGCGGAAACCAAACCAAGCGCGATCACGCCCTCACCCATCTGTGGCCGCTGCGAGCCCCAAACCGACAGGGCGCTCCCTGTCAGCGAGCGCCCGTCGGCCGGCACGTCCACCATCTGCAGGCGGACGGATGCTTCGACGATCGCATGCGCCTGCCCGTAGTACGCGGGCAGCATATCTACTGAGAGCCCGTATGGGGCGGGGTACGCGTCCGGCGGCGTGCCGGACGGCGCTGCTTGCGCCATCCACCGGTAGGTCAGACCGACACGGTTTGCGGCAGAGAGGGTCGACCTTTCCAGGACTCTGCCGCGTCCGTTCTCAATAAGGCTGCTAAGCTGGTTCAGTTGCCACGAGGCCAGACGCTCGAGGCCGCGCTGCGACTGCGAGAAGCCAAGCGATGCCAACGCCGACACGTCCAGTTCCAGTACGCGGACCTCAAGACCGATCCGCTTGTCGCCCGCCAGCGCCAGGGTTCTGCTCGCCTGGAGAAGCGCGGTGCCCCTCAGTTCGAACTCGCCGACGGACTGGGCATCAACTGCCGGGCGCAGCAGCATCCGGATGCGGCCGTAGCTCTCGGCCAGCGCGATCGTGGCGGCCTGCTCGGGCGTTACCTCCACGGTCACCGACGTGTACCCTTTGAGGTCGCGGGCGGCGCCGGAATCGCTGCTCAAGGAGAGGTTCTGGACCACCGCCAGGATCGGCAGGTCCTCTAGCAGCAGTCTGGTGCGGTTCTCGGTCTGCTGTGCCATCGCCTGGCCGACAGTGGTCCAGAGAATGTCCACGTGGTCACCTACCAGGGGGAATCCCGCGACACCGCTGATCTCGTCAACCTGGACGGTCATCGCCCGTTTCCCGGGCGTGACCGCGTAGGAGAGCCCGGCTGTCCCCTGAACGGTTCCCGTAACGTTGTTCCCCATCAGGATCTCGCCGCTTGCGAGCGGCACCAACGCTATGCGGCCCACCACCGCCTCTACGGTCCGCACTGTCCCGGGGGTGACGAACGCCAGGGGGACATCTTTCAGCGTTACCATGTCCCGCGTGATCACCGTCCGCGACGGAATCGAGGTCGTAGCCGTTACCACCTGCCCCATAACCACCGGGATCCTCTCCGGCGCCGACAGCCGCGAACTGAGCGCGGTGTAGAGCCCCAGAGTGGCAAGCAGAGCAATCAACGTCGGCACGATGACGGTCCTGACGATGCGCGTGCGGTTCATGAGTTACCCCCCGGGGCCGGCGACGATGCCGGCTGGCTAGAGCTTGGCCATACCTATACCTGATAGTCGACGCGCCGGCGGCCTCTCGACAGGGGTACACCGCTGGCGAGCCAGCGGTGTACCTGCTTGGGGTCTCGAGATCCGGGCCAACGCACTGCGGAGGCCACGCGGCACCCCGAGGCTCCCCGGCCCTGGGCTAATCACTCCACCCGCATGGACAGGGTGGCGGTTATCGGGATGGTTGAGCCGACCACCGACGAAAGCAGCGGCATCAGGACCCTGAAGTTGTAGGAAACCGAAACGGTGAGGATGGAACCGCTCGGCCTTGAGCCCGCAGCGGGAGCAATCCCTATGACGACCTGCGCGGGGTCGAGAGTCACCGTGTTTTGAAGCACCCGGTTCATGATCTCGTTGTCCGTGGCGCCCAGGATACCCAGACGCGCACCCTCTCTGGCGGCGTGCTGCACGGTCATATAAGCGTTGAAAAGCCGACCGAACTCCACCACTCCCAAGACGAGCAGCAGCAACACCGGGATGATCAGGGCCAATTCCACAACGGCCTGGCCCCGCCGGTCCTTCACGCATCTGCTCCGGAGAGTCGCGAACGGCACGGCTGCACACGCCCCATCTTTGATGTAACGTGCGGGGGCCCCGCGTGGACCCCCGCTGCCCACTAATCTAGGGGTTGCTGAGCTGGCTTGCGACACGACCGAAGAGTCCGGTGATGGCGGGGCTGAAAATTGCCATGGCCGCAACGACCAAGACGGCGATAAGGATGACGATTAGACCGTACTCCGCGAGCCCCTGTCCTTCCTCGTCCTTTAGCCAAGACCACAGGCGCGCTAGCATCGACACGCGATGGGCACCTCCTTCCAACGATGATGTGGTTCGGTTGCGTCTGCCGGATGCGTTGCTCTGTTGCCCGGCTCATGTTTCGCCCTTGTGCATCGTGGTGGCCATGTGAGGGGTTAACGCCGGTCGCAGGGACCTCCGGGGACGTTCTCGTCAACCGGTTATGGCTGTTCACAACGGGTTTCAGCAAAGGACGGCCGGGGAAGCGGGCACCACCACCAGCGGCCGCGCATGCCGCGCGGGAAATCGTGGCAAGAAGTGTCGACGCCGGGCTCACCGGCCCCACCGTCTCAGGGGGCCAGGAACGGCCAGACGAGGGCGAGCGCATCGCCGCCCAGTACCATTGCAGTCCATATGCCGGCGGAGAGGAATGGGGCAAAGGGCACCATATCCCGCCGCCGGCGGAGGCGCAGGCAGATCAGCGCCAGGCTGATCGCAGCAGCGTAGATGAAGGAGGCGAGGAACGCAACCAATCCGGCCCGCCAGCCAAGGTAAAGCCCCGCTGAAGCCAGGAGCTTGACATCCCCGGCACCCAGGGCCCCGCGGCCGGCGAGGCCGACGACAAGCATCACCCCGCCAACCACCAACAGCCCGAGCAACTGACTTCGCGGACCGGACGGTTCCAGCGCCATCCGTACCAGGCCGGCCGCAAGCATCGCGAGCACCAACTGGTTGGGGACTATGCGGGCAGCGAGGTCGATCTGCGCAGCCATGACCAGGGAGGCAAGAACCGCGAGTTCCAGGGCAAACAGGGCGGCGCCGATCCCTGTGGTTGCGGCCGCTCCCGCCGTCAGGCCGCCGCGGAGCACCGCGTGGACGGCAAACACCAGCGCGGTAGTTATCGCGGACCGGCTCCGGGGCCAGGCGCCCCTGTCGGCCAGCCGCATGGCCATGGGGGCCAGCAGCCACCCGCAACCGGCGCCCGCCACTGCGCATAGTGCAGCCGCGGTCCGGACAGTGAGAGGAAACCAGCGAGACCAAGCGAGCGCAAGTCCCATGCGAGCCTATTTGGCTGAGGGACCCCGCTCACCTTCCCGGCATCCGAAGAACAGCCTGACCTCCGACCCTGTGCTCCCGCGGACGAGGCCGACCTCCGCAAGGGGGCGCGCTGCAAGCTGCGGGTGGGCCGCCCGGACGTCGCGGACCAGTGAGCGCAGCGACGAGGGAGTCAGCCCGGCGGATCCGGCGCGCAGCGCGCCGGCCGGCACAGCTACAAGAACGCTGATCAGAGCATCGGCGTCCGGCGACTCGCCTCCGGCCGAAAAGTGCCGAGGCGCGTCGGCCTTGGCGGATGGAGGGTATGCCCCCGCGGCCCCTGACACGTACAGCCCCCCTGCCCAGGAAACGGATTCTGGCCCCAATCAGAGTATATTGCCGCTAAGTGCCCAGCTATACAGTGTACAAGGTCTCTTGGGACGGATTTGCGGGGTTTGCCGGGCCAGACTGCCCCGGCCCTGGAGGGTGGTTCGGACCGGTCAAACGCCGGGCAACCCTTCCTCCGGCCAGCGTCCCAGGCGGCGAAGGTACGCGGCGAGCAGCCTCTCCGGGCCTCGCAGCAGCGTCGTGCCGGGGAAGTCACGGGGCGACAGCGGGGCGACCAAGACGGAGAGCAATCCGGAACGCCTCGCCCCCAACACATCGCGGAACAGCTGGTCGCCGACGCCGGCGGCACGGCCTGGCGCCGACCCGGCTTTCGCCAGGGCACGCTCGTAGGCATGCAGGGCCGGCTTGCCGGCGCGAGCGATGAACGGAACACCCAAGGCGGCCGCGATCGGCGCGCTGCGGGCGACGCCGGCGTTGGACAGGATGACGACGCGCAACCCGGCGGCCAGCATGCTCCTCACATGGTCCGCCATGCCGGGATCGACTTCCCGTTGACCATAGGGAACCAGCGTGTTGTCCAAATCAGCGACGAGAGCCTCGATGTCCCGGGCGAGCAGCCACCCTGGGTCCAGTTCGAGCACCGAACCAAGGCGGACATGGGGTGTGCACAGATCGACCAACCCCGCGGTAACCGCCCCCCAACCGTGTTCGGCATTTTGGCCGCCCGTTGTCGTTCGCCGTGCCACATACCAGCGCCTGCCCCGCCGGCGAAGACGCGGCAGGGCAGAATGCTCAATGGCTCTAAAAACCAGTCCATTAATGATCTAGACCCGAAACTTATTGCTACGCTCCCCGTAGTACCAACCAGAACGTACCGAAATACCAGTAAGAGAGGTGCAGCGAAAATGGCCACCAACGCAGCAACCATTAGCCCCGCCGACAGCACACTGCAGTTCAAGGTACGTCTCGAGCTCCGGATCAACCCGAAGACCGAGGATTTCGCGAAAGAACTCAAGGTCTCCGTCCGCCAGGGAGTCGTAACCCTCGAGGGCACCGTTCCGACGGACATCGATCGGAAAAACGCCGAACGAGTCGCCCTTGGCGTTACCGACGTCTCGGCGGTCATCAACAACCTCAAAGTAGCGCAGTAGGGAGCATGCGCGGCGCATGCCGCGTTCAGGTTTGAGCCCAGGACCAGCACGGATGCGTGGCCCCGCCGGGCCGGACCCCGGCGGGGCGTCTCTTTTCCCCTACCGCGGCCCAGGTTGTTTTTGTTCTTTGAGCTTCCACATCAGCCACTGGTTCTCTTTGGTGCGCACCAGATAGTACGCACCCTGGAGCCGCTGCCCCATCAGGGCAAGCAGGATCTTGTCGTGATCCTCGGACGCGATGGCATATTGGCCGCGGTCCCAGATCGTGACGGTGCCCGCGCCGTAGTTGCCCAGGGGAATGGTGCCCTCAAAGTCCAGGTATTCGAGCGGGTGGTCCTCCGTGGCAACGGCAAGCCGTTTTGCGCCCGGCTCCAGCGGCGGGCCCTTGGGGACGGCCCAACTCCGCAGGACGCCATCGCGTTCGAGGCGCAGATCCCAGTGCAGGCTGCGGGCATGGTGTTCCTGCACGACGAAACGGCGAAATGCAGGCTGCTCCGGGTCCTGAGAGACCGCTCCGCCTGACGGGGGACCCGACGGCTCAGGTGTCCGCCCAAAATCCCGCTTTCGCCGGTACACGGGAATCCCGCTGGGCGCTGGACCGGCTTTCCTGCTCATGAGAAATCTCCTCCAAGCTACACCGCCCCAGCGGCAGGGCGACACCCCAAGCTTGCCCACGGGCGGACCGCAGCTCTCAATTACCCCTCGAGCCAGCCATCCACCCCATTGACGCCGGCCCGGTGGCCGACTATAATCGGCGGAGACTAGGTCATCTTTATGCAATTGTGTTGCATTTGTATGCAGGGAGGCGTGCCGTGCGCGGTAAGCTCGCACTGGAGGACGGCTACGTGCTGACCGGCGAAACCTTCGGCGGCGGCCTCCAATCCGGCGGTGAAATCGTCTTTAACACTTCCATGACGGGTTACCAGGAAATCCTCACCGATCCCTCCTACTGTGGTCAGATCATCGTGCTGACATATCCCCTGATCGGCAACTACGGTGTGGCCGAGAGCGATTGCGAGGCGCCGCGGTCGTTTGCGCGCGGCCTGGTGTGCCGCGAGGTCTGCGACCAGCCGAGCAACTGGCACCTGGACTCGACGCTCGACTCGTTCCTCAAACGCCACAGGCTGCTCGGACTGGCGGGCGTCGATACGAGGGCGCTGGTGCGCCACATCCGCGACCACGGCACGATGCGTGCGGTCATCGCGGCCGGGGATATCGCGGACGAGGCGCTGGTCGCGCGGGCCCGGGCTCTGCCCGTGCTGTCCGGCCAGCTTCACGTGGCGAGCGTCTCGCCGCGTGAGATACGGCAGTCGGGCGACCCGGCCGGCCGGCGGATCGTGCTGTATGACCTGGGATCCAAGGCGGGCATAGCTCGCGAACTGGACAAGCTGGGCTTCCGGGTGATCTCCGTGCCGCACGACTGCCCGGCGAGCGAGGTGCGGCGGTTCCGCCCCGCGGGCGTCGTGCTGTCCAACGGGCCGGGTGACCCGGTAGACGTCATGGTGACGGTTGAGGCGGTACGCGACCTCATTGGGCGGTACCCCTTGTTTGGCATCTGTCTTGGGCACCAGATCCTCGGCCTGGCGTTCGGGGCCCGGACGTACAAGCTCAAGTTTGGCCATCGCGGCGCCAATCACCCGGTACGAGACCTGGGGACCAGGCGGGTCTATATCACGGCCCAGAACCACGGTTTCGCCGTGGATCCGACCGGCCTGCCGATAGAGGTGGAGGTCTCACACGTAAACCTCAATGACGAAACCGTGGAAGGGCTGCGTCATCGGAGCCTCCCCATCTTTTCGGTTCAGTACCACCCCGAGGCCTCCCCGGGTCCGCGCGACTCGGCATACTTGTTCGACCACTTCGCCGGCATGGTTTCAGCGGCGAAGGCGGGCCGGGGGAAATCCCCATGAGCAGGCGCCCTGATCTGCAGACCGTCCTGGTGGTGGGCTCCGGGCCGATCGTGATCGGGCAGGCCGCCGAATTTGACTACGCCGGCACCCAGGCCTGCCGGGCCCTGCGCGAAGAGGGCCTACGGGTCGTGCTGGTCAACAGCAACCCGGCGACGATCATGACCGACCGCGATACCGCGGAGCGGGTCTACGTCGAGCCGCTGACGGCGTCAACCCTTGAGGCGATCATCGCCCGGGAGCGCCCGCAGGGACTGCTGCCGACGCTTGGAGGACAGATCGGGCTTAACCTGGCGGTCGAGCTCGCCGAGCGTGGCACGCTTGACCGCTACGGTGTTGTGCTCCTCGGCACGCCGCTGGATTCCATCCGCCGGGCCGAGGACCGTGAGCTGTTCAAGCGCACAATGGTCGAGCTTGGCGAGCCGGTGCCGGCGAGCGCCATCGCCCGCTCGATGCAGCAGGCGTTGGTTATGGCGGAGGAGATCGGTTACCCCGTCATCGTGCGCCCGGCGTTCACGCTGGGAGGCACCGGGGGCGGATTGGCCGCCGACCCTGCGGCGCTTGTCGAGGTGTGCACGCGAGGCCTGTCCCTGAGCCCGATCGGACAGGTCCTGCTGGAGAAAAGCGTCGCCGGGTGGAAAGAGATCGAGTACGAGGTGATGCGTGATGCCGCCGGCAACTGCATCACCGTCTGCAACATGGAAAACCTCGACCCCATCGGAATCCACACCGGCGACAGCATCGTCGTCGCGCCGAGCCAGACGCTGTCCGACCGCGAGTACCAGATGCTGCGCACCGCCTCCATCCGGATCATCTCCGCGCTCAGAATCGAGGGCGGCTGCAACGTGCAGTTTGCTCTGGATCCGGCGTCAAGCGCCTACTACGTCATCGAGGTCAACCCGCGGGTGAGCAGATCAAGCGCGCTCGCGAGCAAGGCGACCGGTTTCCCGATCGCCAAGGTGGCTGCCAAAATCGCCGCGGGAAGGACCCTGGACGAGATCGTCAACCCCGTGACGGGCAAAACCTATGCCTGCTTTGAGCCTTCGCTCGATTACGTGGTCGTCAAGGTCCCGCGCTGGCCGTTTGACAAGTTCACCGGAGCGGCCCGCCGCCTCGGGACCCAGATGAAGGCAACGGGCGAGGTTATGGCCATCGAGCGCAGCTTCGAGGCCGCGCTGCAGAAAGCCATCCGCTCGCTCGATCTCGGCCTGGACGGCCTGGGGTCGGCGGCCCTGGCACGGTTGCCTGCGCACGAGGTGCGGCGCAAGATCGCTGCCGGCGACGACGAACGCCTGCTGGCCGTCGCCGAGGCGATGCGGAGAGGCTACACGGTCGAAGAGATCTCGACCTGGACGGCCATCGACAGGTGGTTTCTGCACAAGGTAGGGCGGATCGCCCTGCTTGAGCGGCGGCTGGCCGGGCTGGGGCCCGATGCGCTCGAGCGAGCGGACTGGCTGGCGGCCAAGCGCATGGGGTTCAGCGACCGGCAGCTCGGGCGCCTGTGGGGCCTGACGGAAGATGACGTCAGGCGGCGCAGGGCTGCCGCGGGCATTCTGCCCACGTACAAGATGGTCGACACCTGCGCGGGGGAATTCGAGGCGGCGACTCCGTATTTTTACTCCTGCTATGAGCAGGAGGATGAGTCCGTGCGCTCCGAGCGCAGGCGGGTGCTTGTTCTGGGCTCCGGGCCGATCCGCATCGGCCAGGGGATCGAGTTTGACTGCTGCGCCGTGCACGCGGTCTGGGCTCTGCGGCGCGCCGGTATCGAGGCGGTCATCATCAACAACAACCCGGAAACGGTGAGCACCGATTTCGACACCGCCGACCGCCTCTACTTCGAACCCCTCGTGCTCGAGGATGTGCTCAACGTCATCGACGTGGAGCGCCCCGAGGGGGTGATCGTCCAGTTCGGCGGCCAGACCGCGATCAACCTGGCGGCGCAGCTGGCGGCGCACGGTGTGCCGATACTGGGCACAGCCGTGAGCGCGATTGACCTCACGGAGGATCGCGACCAGTTCGAGAGGCTCATGGCGCGGCTCGGGGTCAAGCGCCCCGCCGGCGGCGCTGCCACTTCGGTGGCCGGGGCGGTGGCGCTTGCCAGGTCGGTCGGCTATCCGGTGGTGGTCCGCCCTTCGTACGTTCTTGGGGGCAGGGCGATGCAGATCGCCCACACCGAGACGGACCTGGAGGAATTCGTGGCGCAGGCGGCGCTGGTCTCGCCGAAGCATCCGGTGCTTGTTGACCAGTACGTCGGCGGTCGCGAGATCGAGGTCGACGCGGTGGCCGACCGCGAGGGCAACGTGCTGATACCCGGCATCATGGAGCACGTTGAGAGGGCGGGCATCCACTCCGGCGATAGCATAGCCCTCTATCCCGCCCCAAGTTTGAGCGCCGGCCTGAAGCAGGAAGTGCTCAGGATCGCGTCGCTCCTGGCTCGCGAGGTCGCGGCCGTGGGCCTCCTCAACATCCAATTTGTGCTCCGGGGAGACGAGGTGCTGGTGCTTGAGGTCAACCCGCGCGCAAGCCGCACGGTTCCGTTCCTGAGCAAGGTCACGGGAGTGCCCATCGTTTCGCTGGCGGTTGAAACCATCCTCGGGCGGACGCTGCGCGAGGCCGGCTACGAGCCCGGGCTTTATCCCGAGCCTGCCGTCTTTGGGGTCAAGGCGCCGGTTTTTAGCTTTGGCAAACTGCAGGACGTGGACGTATCGCTGGGGCCGGAGATGAAGTCAACGGGCGAGGTCATGGGGCTCGCCCCTACCCTCCCTGAGGCACTCTACAAGGCGTTCGTCGCGGCTGGTATGCGGCTTGGCGAACGTGACGAGATGCTCGCGACGATTGCGGACAAGGACAAGTCCGAGGCTCTGCCGATCCTGGCCCGGTTTGCCGGCATGGGCTGGCGGATCCACGCGACGAGCGGCACCGCCGATGCGCTGGAGGCCGCCGGGCTTGCGGTCGAGCGGGTGGCAAAGATCGGCGAGGCCGAGCAAAACCTGCTCGACCTGATCAGGGGCAGGCGCGTGGCGGTGGTGCTCAACACGCTGACCCGCGGGCGTGACCCGCAGCGTGATGGATTCAGGATTCGCCGGGCCGCTGTCGAGCACGACGTTGTCTGCCTCACGTCGCTGGATACGGCGGCGGCCCTGGCCCACGCGCTCACCGAAAGACACCAGGCGGCAGGGCAGGTTTACGCCCTGCAGGACCTGCACGGGACCGGCTAGCTGTCCGAGGCGGCCTTGGTGCCCAGCTCCTGCGTAAGCTTGTAGACCGCCCTCTTCTCGATCCGCGAAACATAGGACCGTGATATTCCGAGCAATCGGGCGATCTCCCGCTGGGTTCTCTTGACCCCGCTCCGCAGGCCGTAGCGGAGCTCGATCACGGTGCGTTCGCGGCGGCCGAGGCACTCGAGCTTGGTCCGAACGCTTTTCTGCTGGACGATTGTGTGCACGGTGTCCGGCACGATGTCGGGATCGGTTCCCAGAACGTCCGTGAGCGTTATCTCGTTGCCTTCACGGTCGACCCCGATGGGGTCGGATAGGAATACCTCGGAGCGCGTCCTCTTCTTGGTCCGAAGAAACATCAGCACCTCGTTTTCGATGCAGCGGGCGGCGTAGGTCGCCAGGCGGGTGCCGTACTTGGGGTTAAACGTTCTGATTCCCTTTATCAGTCCGATTGTTCCGGTGGAGATGAGGTCGTCGGGATCCTCGCCGGTGTTGTCAAACTTCTTGACCACATGCGCGACAAGCCTGAGATTGCGCTCGATGAGCACGTCCCGGGCGGCCTTGTTTCCTTCCCCCATCAGTTGCAGATAGCGGGCTTCCTCCTCTTCCTTGAGTGGATGCGGAAACGTGCCCGAATTGCTCAAGTAGCCCGCGATGGTGCTCAGCACGCTGAGCACTAGTCCCCACAAGGCGGAAAGGAACACGGGTCTCATCTCTCCCTGTCATCGGCGAAGTTGCGGCCCGGACCGCATGCAGCCGCCTAACAACCTATGCTGAGCGGCAGGGGGTGGTGCACCTCCTCAGCCCGGGGGGCGGGTTTCTTTGAGAGCCAGTGGCCCCTATGCTCACTTAATGTAGAGGGCGACGTTTCTGAGGTGCTCGGCGAAAGTCCGGGAGAAGGCGTGCGTTCCGTCAGGCTTGGCAACGAAGTAGAGGTAGTTGACCTGCGCCGGGTACAGCGCGGCCTCAATGGAGGCGAGCCCCGGCGAGCATATCGGACCGGGCGGGAGTCCCGCGTTGACGTATGTATTGTAGGGCGAATCGATGGCGAGTTCCTTGCTGGTTATCGGCCGCGTCGGATCCGGCATCGCGTAGCGCACGGTCGGGTCCGCGTCAAGCTTCATCCCGATCCGCAGGCGGTTATGGAAGACTCCGGAGATGACCGGCCGCTCCTCGGGCGCGCGGGCCTCACGCTCGATGATCGACGCCAGGGTGATGACCTGGGACGGGGTAAGCTTTAGTTCGCGCGCCCGCTCCTCGAGCGCGGGGGACATGGCGGCCTTGAACCGGCCGACCATGATCCTGACCAGCTCTCCTTCCGTGATGCCGCGGTAGACGTGATATGTGTCCGGAAAGAGATATCCCTCAAGCGGGAAGCGGACCTGGGCCGGCCGGCTGGATGCGAATCCCGCCGGCAGTAAGCCGGAGTTGGCCGCGCTCCGCAGGGCTTCGTGGAAGCGGGCCTGATCGGCAAAGCCGCGCTGCTCGAGCAGCGCGGCTATCTGGGCTGCGTTGTACCCCTCAGGGATCGTGATCGGGTGCAGGACCACTTGCCCCCGCGCCATCCTGGCGACTATCTGTGGCGTGCTCATCCCGTAGCTGATGGTATACTCCCCTGCGTGAAGGCTGCCGGATGTACCGCTGACAACCGTCCACCGCCGGAAAGCCCGCGCGCTGCGTATCAGACCCTTGGTCTCGAGCAGATCCGCAATCTGCGTCGTGGAGTGGCCGTATGGCACGGCCACGATTTCGCTGTCGGCGCTTCCGGGCCTCACGGGCGCAAGCGCCATCCGGTAGACGCCGAAAGCGATCACGAGCGCCAGTACGACGAACGCCAGCCCCGAAACCAGCAAGAGCCTGGGACCATGAAGGTACCGCAGGCCCTTGACCAGCCGCCCCAGACGATCGGTCAATCGGGTTAGAGGCCCGGCCCAGAGCCCTTGCCATCGCCGGCTAACCCAACCGCGGGCCTGGTCCCACACCCGCTCGAGGCGCTGCAAGACTGGTGTCAACGGGCCGCGCTCGGGATCCGGAAGTGGGGAGATGCCCACAGCGTCAGGGTCTAGGCCCCTTTGGGATCCGGGGCCTTGTCTTCCTTGTCTTCTTCCTCGTCGTCCTCGCCGGCGTCCTCATCATCCAAATCGTCATCCTGGAGCTCTTCCCAGGCCGCCGTGACCTCAGCCCACTCCTCGTCGTTCTCGATCTCGACATAGACCTCTTCGCCCTCGTCATCCTTCTCGAGCCGGAAGATCATCGCCTCGTTGCCCTCGATGAACTCCTCGTCCTCAGGCTCGAGAGCGTCCTTATCCTCGTTGTCCGTGCCCTCAAGCGGAACAAGCACCGCGTACCGGTGCCCTCCGGACTCGAACGCGTCCAGAAACAGGAACTCGACCTCGTTGCCCTCATCGTCCGTTAGGACGACGATGTCCTCGCGGTCCTCGCTGGGCATCGTTTTCACCCCTTATCCATCCTCGGCGGGCTGCCGCCCGCCTGATTGCCGGCGCCAGGCCGGGCCCCGGCCCTTAGGTAGTCTACCACAAGCACTGCGGCCGACTGGCTGTCAATCAACTGCTTTCGCTTGCGGCGGCTCAAATCGGCCGCCAGAAGAGTCTTCTCCGCCATCACGGTCGTCAAACGCTCGTCCCAAAGCGCAACGTTGACACCCGGAAGGAGATTCCCGATCAACTTGGCCAGGCGCCGCGCCTGGGCTGCCGCCGGGCCTTCGGACCCGTCCATGTTGCGCGGCAGTCCCACGACGATTTCGCACACCTCGTACTCCGCGACCAGTGCTGCAATGGACCGGGCAACGTGTGCCAGCCCGGACCCCGCCGGGGCCGGCGGCAGCGGACGGACGGCCACCCCTTGCTGGTCGGCGAGGGCCAGCCCGACTCGCTTGGATCCCGGATCCACACCCAGTACCCTCGCTGCCCTACACCACCTTGAGGTGAAAATGGGGACACCGCGCGGCACAGTACCCGCACAGGACGCACCGTTGCTCATCCACACGCAGCACCCCGGACTCCAGGCGCAACGCGTCGTGGCCGCAGGCCTCAACGCACTGCCCGCACCCGTCGCACCAGGGCTCGACCACGAGCCGCCGGACTGCCCCGGCCACCGCCGACCGCACTGACTGCGGTATGGCGCTGCCGGCCAGGACCGACAGGGCGAAGGCCAACTCGGCCTCTCCTCCGATTCCCACAGCTACGGCATGAATATATGGGATGTCGCGCACGAAGGCAAGAGCTTCCTCCGCCCTCCCCGCAAGATGCCCGCCGGCGAGGGGCTTCATGGCGTAGACCGCCTTGCCGCACTCATGGGCCGCTGCAATGGCCGACAGCATGGCCTCACGGTCGCCGCCGACGATTCCCGTGCCGTCGATGTTGAGCAGCGGACAGATCACCTCGATGAGCGGTTCGGCGCAAGCCGCCAGCACCCCCTCCACACAGTGCGTGGAAAGGCCGGCGGCTCGGATAACGCCGCGCTCACGGAGCCTGTGCAGTTCGAGCAGCGCCTCGCGGTGCCCGCGAAGAGTGTGCGCGGATTCCTGCTCGTGAAGGAGGAAAATGTCGATGTATGTTGTTCCGAGCTGCAGCAGAGCGTCCTCCACGTCCCGTCGCGCCTCATCCCCGGTGACGGCGTATGACTTGCTCGCGAGGACCACCTCATGCCGGGGAACGGTTTGGAGCAACGCGGCAAGATGCGCATAGGTGCCGTAGATCTTGGCGGTGTCAAAGAAGTTGACCCCCGCGGCCACCGCGGCGCGGTACACCTTCGCGGCCTGCTGCGGAGACAGCCCCCGGTGCCACCGGCTGGCTGTCAGCGTTCCCACACAGAGCCGGGAGACCTCGATGCCCGTATTCCCGAACGGGGCGGCCTGCATTCGCGGGTCAGAGCACATCGGGTCCGCCGCCGCCCCAGTCGTCGAGCCGGGGCCGCCGGCGTGGGCGGCGCGGCGCCATCAGGCGAACCAGGATCACCCCGGCGGCAAAGCCGCCGATATGCGCCCACCAAGCGACGACATCGACCGCGCCCGGGGCCAGCGCGCTTACCCCGCTTATCAGCTGGAGCACGAACCAGAACAGCAGGAAGAGGATCGCCGGCACCTCGGTAAGGTGCAGGAAGAAAAACAGGGGCACGAGAGCCAGGATCCTCGAGCCTGGAAAGCTCACGAAGTAGGCTCCCAGCACTCCGGCGATCGCTCCACTGGCGCCGATCAGCGGCACCGTCGAGGCCGGCGCCGACACAATGTGGCTGAGCGTCGCCAGAGCGCCGGTCAGGATGTAGAAGACCACGAACCGGCCCCTGCCCAGCCGGTCCTCGACGTTGTCGCCGAATACCCACAGATAGAGCATGTTGCCGAGCAAATGGATGAGGTTACCGTGGATGAACATGCCCGTGACCAGGGTTCCGAGCAGGTGATAGACCACGTCCAGGCGGCCGGCGAACAGGAACCTGGGAAGCATGTTGAACTGCACGGGCACTATGCCGTGCCGGAGGAAAAACAGCCGCAGCTCCCCCGGAGCAAGCCCGGACTGGTAGACGAACACCGCGACGTTGATTGCGATGAACATAACCGTGAGGAGCGGGAAACGGCGAGATCGGATGTTGTCACGAACGGGTATCAAGCGGGCAGGCCCCCTCGTCCTGCGCGGGGGGGCCGTTTAGGGCTGCGCGTGCTCAGCAACGAAACGTCGGACCAACTCCTCAAGTAGCTCGTCGCGCTCCACGCGGACGATGAGGCTGCGTGCGCCGAGGTGGGTGGTGATATACGCCGGATCGCCCGACAGTAGGTATCCCACCAACTGCTCGACCGGATTATAGCCTTTTTCCGTAAGCGCCCGATACACCTGTAGGAGCACGTCTTTGGCCTTGTAGGTTTCGCGCTCCAGCTTAAAGCGTGCCGTGCGCTCGCCTGGTTCCATCGCCAGCACCCCCCCCGCCGCAGTCGCGCGCCTGGAAGAGATGATTTCGCCACCGGGCTATCCCTTCCTCCCCGGGGATGCCAAGTCAGCGAGCAGTGCGGGAAGGGCTTCCAGCGCGCCGGGTATGCGCGCGGGGTCCCTGGCGCCCGCCTGAGCCATATCGGGGCGCCCGCCGCCGCTGCCTCCGGCAGCCGCTGCCAGGCGCCTGGCTATGTCGCCGGCCTTGAGGCCGCCCGCGACAAGCGCGGCGCCGACGCTCACAACGAATGCCGCCTTGTCTCCCACCTTGGCGCCCAGGACTCCGACGCCGCGGTCGCCGAGACGGTCGCGCACAAGGTCGGATTGCTGCCGCAGCTCGTCAACCGTGGCCGCCTGAACCTGGCCCGCCGCCAGAAGGCAGCCCGGGACGGCCTCGCGCGCGCCCGCCACGATCGACTCGAGCTGCCCCCTGGCCGCGCGGAGCCGCAGCGATTCGTTCTCCCGCCCGAGATCGCGAACCTCTCGTCCGAGGTCCTCCACCCGGGAGACGATGTCCTCAGCGCCGGCCCGCAAAACGTCCGCCAGCTTGAGCAGAGTGTCCCGGTTACGCCGGGCGGCCGCGCGGGCGCCGTGGCCCGTCACGGCCTCGATCCGCCGCACACCGGACCCGATGCTGCTTTCGCCGAGAAGCAGGCACAGTCCGATCTCGCCGGTCCGCCGGACGTGGGTGCCGCCGCATAGCTCGCGTGACTCCTCGCCGGCCGAGACGACGCGGACCCGCTCCCCGTACTTCTCACCAAAGAAAGCAAGGGCGCCATGGGCCCGTGCCTCATCGAGGCTCATCTCGCACCACGTGACCGGCAGATCCGCCAGGACCGCCCGGTTGATCCCGTCTTCGACGGCCTCCAACTGCCCGGCGGTGAGCGCGTCGGGGCTTGTGAAGTCAAACCGCAGCCGGTCGGGTGCGACCAGGGACCCGGCCTGGTGCACGGTGGAGCCCAGCACCCTGCGCAGCGAACTGTGAAGGAGGTGCGTGGCGGTGTGGTTGCGGGCCACGCCGGCGCGGCGCTCTTCATCGACCCGCGCGGTCAGGCGGTCACCCTCGTGGATGACCCCATCTGTCCCGGTCAGCCGGTGCACGATACGCCCATCGGCCAGGCGCTGTACGTCGTCGACCTGCCAGCGCAGGCCCGACCCGGCCGCAAGCGCCCCCCGGTCAGCGGCCTGCCCGCCCGACTCGGCGTAGAACGGGGTCCTGTCGAGCGCCACATAGACAACGGGCCGCTCCTCCGGAGCCTCGCCGGATGCGGCCGAGAAGTCAAACCATCCGACGCGCTCGCCCTGGGCCACGATCCCGGCCACGGTCGACTCGCAGGCGAACAGATCGTACCCCACGAAGACCGAGGACGGCAGGCCGGACAGGGCCTCGGCCACGTCGGCCGCGGCGGATTCCCAGCCGTCCGCGGCGCCGCGCGCCTCCCTGGCCCGAGCCCGCTGCAGGCGCATTTCTTCCTCGAAACCTTCCCGGTCGACGCCGAGGCCGGCCTCGCGGGCGAGGTCCTCCGTCAAGTCGAGGGGGAAGCCGAAGGTATCGTACAGCTGAAATGCCGCCTTGCCGGGCAGCAGTCTCCGCTCCTCCTCGCGCGCGGCAGCGACGAGATCGGCGGCGATGCGCATCCCCTCGCGCAAGGCGGCTCCGAACCTCTCTTCCTCCCGCCGGACGATGCCCTCGATGTGTCCCGCCTGGGCCGCCACGTCAGGGTACGCCGGGGCCATCAGGCCCGCCGCCACGGGCACCAGCTGGTGAAGGAACGGCTCGTAGGCTCCGGCCGCAAGGCCGTACCGCGCCGCGCGCCGCAACAGGCGCCGCAGCACGTACCCGCGGCCCTCGTTGGCCGGAAGCGGTCCGTCGGCCACGGCAAAGACCACGGAACGCAGGTGGTCGGCGATGACCCGGAGGGCCAGGTCGTGTTCGGCGTTGGCTCCGTACTCCATGCCGGTCAGCTGCCCGGCCCCGACTATCAAGGGCCACAGCAGATCGGTCTCGAAATTGGTCGCCACCGCCTGCACTATGGACGTGATCCGCTCAAGCCCCATGCCGGTGTCTATGTTCTTGCGCGGCAGCGGAGTACGGGTGCCGTCTTCGTTGTGGTTATACTGGGTAAACACCAGGTTGTAGAACTCAAGGTACCTGTCACACCCGCAAAGGGGGCCGCACTCCGCCGAGCCGCAGCCGAAGGCGGCGCCGCGGTCTATGTATATCTCGCTGTTGGGCCCGCACGGCCCGGGGCCGATGTCCCAGAAGTTGCTCGGATCGTCGACCACCCGCGCGGCGGGCAATCCAACCTCGGTGCGCCATATCTGCCTGGCCTCGTCGTCCGTGGGATGAACGGTGACCCACAAGAGCTCCGCGGGCAGGCCATAGTACCGGGTGCAAAGCTCCCAGGCCCAGGCGATCGCCTCTCGCTTGAAGTACTCGCCGATCGAAAAGTTGCCGAGCATCTCGAAGAAGGTATGGTGGCGCGGCGTGCGGCCGACGTTCTCGATGTCGTTGAGCCGGATGGATTTCTGCGAGGTAGCCAGCCGCACGTTGGGCGGCTTCACCGTGCCCTGGAAATACGGCTTGAGCGGGGCCATGCCGCAGTTTATCCACAGGATCGACGGGTCATCGCGCGGGACAAGGGGGTAGCTCGGAAGCACGGTGTGCTCTTTCCCGGCGAAGAAATCAAGAAAGGTCGCCCGGACCTGAGCCCCGGTCATCTTGGGAATGCGGTCGGCACCGGTTGGCAGGGCCACGCCGGGGACCGGCGGGCGGGCGTCCATCCTGAGCAGAGCCTGAACGTCTATCTGACCTCTTGACACTGGCCATACCTCCTCACGGAAATGCCAAGGCCCGCACCCAAGGGGCGCGGGCCCGCTGTACCACCCTCATACGCCGCCGCCTCGCGGCAGCAGCCTCGTTGCCCGCAACGTGCCGCGGCGAACCGCGGGTCGCGGGCGGCAGGTCTAACGGCCTGCACCGCCGAACTTGGCCGCGACACGCGCAGCCTGGCGCCCGGGGCTCTTAGGTCGGCCCGCCTCCCCCACCCCTCCGGATTTCGCAGCCGACTCCTTCTCTGAAAAGGCCGGCGGGGGGGCAGCTACCTTGTCATCACCGATTCGTGATTATAGGCTCCGCGGACGGAGCCGGGCCGGACTGCGCGTCCGGCACCTCTTATCCTGGCATTTTATCGTGGACGGCTCTCCATGTCCAGCGGAGGAAACCGGCACCCGACGGCCAAACTGGATATACATGACCACTGCACTGCCCAAGGGCCGCCTGGTCCGCCTGCCCACTGTGGCCGAGCTGCACGCGGTGTTTGACCGCCTCAACCGCCTGCATTTCGGAGGCCGGCTCAAGGCACGCCTCGAATGGAGCACGCGGCTGCGCACCACGGCCGGCAAGTGCGTGGTTTCTCCGCGCGGCAACGTGATCCGGCTGGCGACGGCCTTTGCGAGCCGCTATCCCGAACTCCTTGAGCGGCTGATCCTGCACGAAATGATCCATCTCGTGGCCTCCGGCCACGGCGCCGCGTTCAGGGCCGAGGCCCGCCGCTGCGGCGTTGAGCCGGGACCCGATTTCATGCACTGCCCGGAGTTCGCGCCACGGCGGCCTTACCGGTACCGCTACACGTGCCCCATATGCGGCCTGGAGGTTTTGCGCAGGCGGACTGGCCGCTGGTACTGCCGCAGCTGCGCGGCCCGGCACGGGCGGGCCGCGCGCCTCCGCCTATCCCGGCTTTACGTGGTCCCGGGCGCTGAGCCAGCGGGCGATCAGCACCCTCAGCACACCCGCCACCGGTACGGCGGCGATCATGCCCACCAGCCCGAACAGCTCAAACCCGGCTAGCAAGGCGAAGATAACCGCCAGCGGGTGCAGTCCCACATGCGAGCCGATGATGCGGGGCGACAGGATCTGGCTTTCGGCCTGCTGGATGACGAATATGGCCGCCAGGACCTTCAGGGCGTCGATGGGCGAGCTGGCTGCCGCCACGGCAAGGGCTGGGATCGCGCCGATCAGGGGGCCGAAGTAGGGTATCACGTCCGTGATCCCCGCGAATATCGCCAAGATGATGGCGAACCTGATCTTGAGCAGTGCCAGGGCGGCCATCATGAGGAGACCGACAAGCGCGGCCACGGTCAGCTGCCCGCGGACGAAGCCGCTGATAACGGCATCGATTTCCCCCAGCAGATCCACGGTCGCGGAGCGCTCGCGGCGCGGCAGGAGGCGGCGAAAGCCCTCGCGCAGCTTGTCGAGGTCCTTGAGCAGGTAAAAGGACAGAATCGGGGCCAGGAGAAGACTGAAAAGGGCAGTAAAGACGCTCAGCACGCTCTGCCCCACCGACCCGATCAGGCCAAGCAGCTGCCCCTGGACGGTCAAGATGGCGTCGTCCAGTGATTGCCGCAACGCCCCGGGCAGCTGGAACTGGCTGTACCGCTCCTGGAACTCGGCCGACATGGCCTGGAGCTGAGCGAAATACCCCGGCAGGAACTCCGCCAGCCGGTTGAGCTCGCCGATGACGACCGGGATAAGCAAGCCGATGGCCACCGCCCCGAGCAGGATCACGGTCAAGTAGATGAAGATCAGCGCCGAGGGGCGGGAAAAACCCCGCTGGACCAGCACGGTCACAAGCGGGTTGAGCAGATACGAAAGGACGCCCGCGAGCAGGAACGGGGGCAGGATGGCGCGCACCCGCCAAAGCCCGGCGGCGAGCAGAGCGAGCAGAAAGGCGGCTCCGAGGAGCCGCCTGTGCCTTTGCCATTGCTCAGCGAGGAAACCCAAGCGACAGCCCTCCGCGCTGCGACGCTACTTATCCATGACATCCATCATTTCCGCCTTGCGCCTCTGGAACATCCGCTCCGCGCGATTCGCCAGGCCCCGCGTCGTCTCCATCACTCGCTCCCGGCTGTCCATGCCCATCTGCGGCAGGAGCCACATCCCGACTGCCGTGCCCAGCAGCATACCCGCAAACATCCCACGCCAAAACCGGTTCACCTTCTGCTCACCTCCTCGCGCCGGGCTGTGCCGAGCGTGCCGACCGGCCCCGCGAGTGTTTCCTGCGGGTCGAGGGCGGCAGACTGCGGCACGAGCGTGCCGTCGTCGGCGATCTCCCAGGCCCGCAAATACGGACCGGTGTAATTGAACTGCGCGCAGCAGTCCCAGCAGTAGTACTGATCGAGCCCGATCCGCCCCACAATGCGGCTGCCGCACACCGGGCATGCGCCCGGAAAACGGCCGTGGCGTCCGGCGTCGCGCGCCGACATGCCGATCAACTCCCCCGCCGGACAATCCCGGCACTAGCCATTGTTCCCGGCTGGAGCAGGTGGAATGCGACTTTGCGAGCGGGCGGCGTCACCGTCGCCGGCGCCGGTGCAGATCGAGAAGGAAGCTCGCTTCGGCGCCATGACCACGGACTTCACCATGGTGCGCGGCGGAGCGCTGCACAGGGCCAACGGCGGCTATTTGATCCTGGGCGGGGGCCCCGGTCCGCCAATCGCTCGCCATGACCGGAGCGGTGAACCAAAAAGGCGCGGTCCAGTCCATCGGCGGAGTGAACGAGAAGATAGAGGGGTTTTTCGCGGTCTGCAAGCTCAGAGGCTGACCGGGGAACAGGGCGTCATCATTCCTCAGGGCAATATGCGGCACCTCATGCTGAGGCACGAGGTCACAGATGCCGTGCGCAACGGGTTATTTCACATCTATCCCGTGACGACCATTGACGAAATCCTGACCATCGTGACAGGGATCCCTGCCGGCGAGCCCGGCGGGGACGGCCTATACCCGGAGGGGTCCCTTAACCATTCCGTCGCGCGGCGCATCCGCGAGATGGCGGAGCGGCTGCGCCGGTTTGCCGCGCACGAGGCGGCTCAGGCCGGAGTCCCGCTCGCGATTCGCGAGGAACACTGACCCGGCCCCGCGGGGCAGTCTGGAGGAACGCGTCCCCTTCCGTCAAACTCGTTATTGGTTCAAACATATCGAGGCAATAAGCGACGGGCGGGGGCGATGTGTAGTTGGATGAGTTGCTGATGCGCCCCGCACTGGATGCGGCGGTCAGGGCCGGGGCTGAGTACGCAGACATCCGCAGGGTCGGCCGCGTCACCGAGTCGATAGGCGTCCGGCAGGGCGCCGTGCGGTCGATATCCTCCTCGAGCGAGCAGGGCTTTGGCGTGCGTGTGCTGGCTGGCGGGGCGTGGGGATTCGCCGCGAGCTCGCGCCTCGACCCCGACGAGGTCCAGCGCGTCGCCCGCCAGGCCGTGGGGATTGCCAGGGCGAGCGCTCAGGTCATGGACCGCAAGGTGACGCTTGCCCCGGTCGAACCGGTAACGGACACCTATCGTACCCCGGTGCGGGTCGACCCGTTCGCGGTCAAGATGGAAGACAAGGTATCCATGCTGCTCGAGGCGGACCGGCTGGTTTCCGCCCAGAGGAAGCCATGGCGGGTGGCGACCAGGCTCATCGGCGAGGCATACCTGAACTGGAGCCGCGAAAACAAGCGTTTCCTGAGCACCGAGGGCGCGGACATCCAGCAGGAGCTGGTCGAGTGCGGGGGCGGGGTGGCGGCCACCGCCGGGACCCTGCGTGAGATACAGCGCCGGTCGTACCCCAATGCCCATCGCGGCCACTACGCGACGGCCGGATGGGAGTTCGTCGAATCGCTCCGGCTGGCGGACGCGGCGCCGCGGATCGGGCGCGAGGCTCTCGCCCTGCTTGGGGCCAGGCGCTGTCCGTCCGGCCGCACCGCGCTGATCCTGGACAGCACGCAGATGGCCTTGCAGATCCACGAGAGCTGCGGCCACCCGATTGAGCTCGATCGCGTTTTCGGCAGCGAGGCCAGCTTCGCGGGGACGAGCTTTCTTACGCCGGACAAACGCGGCGCATTCCGTTACGGGTCCGAGGCGGTGAACATCACCGCCGACGCGACGATGCCCGGCGGACTGGGCACCTTTGGCTACGATGACGAAGGCGTCCCCGCGCAGAGGACGGAGATCATCCGCGAGGGCGTCTTTCTCAACTACCTTACCTCCCGCGACACGGCGCCTCTGGTGGGCGACGAGGCAAGCAGCGGTGCGGCGCGGGCCACAGGTCCGGACCGCATCCCCATCGTGCGCATGACCAACGTCAACCTTGAGCCGGGGGACTGGACGCTGGACGCGATGATCCGCGACACCCAGGACGGCATCTTAATGGAAACCAACCTCAGCTGGTCCATCGACGACAGGCGGCTCAACTTCCAGTTCGCCGCCGAGGCAGGCTGGGAGATCAAGGACGGGTCGCTGGGCGCGATGCTCAAGAACCCCAACTACACCGGAATCACCCCGGAGTTCTGGGGCGCCTGCGACGCGGTCGGAGACAAGAGCGAGTGGCGGCTCTGGGGCACCCCGAACTGCGGCAAGGGCCAGCCGTCACAGGTGGCTCACGTCGGACACGGGGCCTCCCCGGCCCGCTTTCGCGATGTAAGGGTAGGTGTCGGCAGGTGATCGGAAGAGAGGGCGCCACGGCGATATTGCGCAAAGCCATCGATTTCTCCGACGCGGAACAGACCCAGGCCGTTCTCATCGGCGGCGAGTCCGCGCTGACCAGGCTCGCCGAGAACGTCATCCACCAGAACGTCGCCGAGAGCGACGCAAGGCTCACGGTCAAGGCGGTCTTTGGCCGGAAGATCGGCACGGCGTCCGGCAACGACCTGAGCGATGAGGGCGTGCGGCGCACAGCCGCCCGGGCTTGCGAGATCGCCAGGATCAACCGTGAGGACAGGCGCTTTGTATCCCTCCCGGCTCCCACCGGCGATGCGTACCCACAGGTACGATGTTTCTCGGAGCGCACGGCGGCCTTCGGGGCGGCAAAGCGCGCCGCGGCGGCCGGCATCTTTGCCGCTGAGGCGAGGAGCGCGGGTTTCCGGGCGGCGGGATCGCTCGGCGTTCAGGCCGGGGAGATCGCGATTGCCAATTCGCTCGGCGTGCTCGCCTACAGCCCGCACACGCGGGTTGAGGCAAGCACGGTGGTGATGTCGGGCGCCGGCGCAGGGTATGCCGGTGACTCGGCCGTCGACGTGGACGACATCTCCTTTGCCGAAATGGCCCGCACCGCTGTTCAAAAATGCCGCGACTCGCTAAACGCGGCGGCATTGCCCCCGGGCGACTACGAGGTGGTGCTCGAACCCGAGGCGGTCGGCGCGATGCTGCTCTTTGCGATCCGGGTAGGCTTTCACCACGTGCTCTACCGCCAGGGAGGCAGCTACCTGTCACGCAAGCTCGGCAGACGGGTGCTCGGGGACAACGTCACGATCTGGGACGACGGCACCGACCCGCGCGGCCTGCCGATGCCCTTTGACTTCGAGGGCACGCCCAAACGCAAGCTGATGTTGTTTGAGAACGGGGTTTTCCGCAACATGGTCTATGACTCGTATACGGCGGGCGAGGCGGGCGCCAAGACGACCGGGCACTCGATCCCCTACGCGGATTTCGGCGCGATGCCCATGAACGTCTTCGTCCAGCCCGGCGGGGCGAGCATCCAAGACATGATCAAGTCCACAGAACGGGGCATCCTCGTGACGCGCTTTCACTACACCAACCTGGTCCGCCCGGGCAAAGTGGTCATCACCGGGATGACGCGCGACGGCACGTTCCTGATCGAGGGCGGAAAGGTCAAGGGACCGGTCATGAACATGCGCTTTACCCAGAGCGTCCTCGAGGCGCTGCGCTGTGTGGAGATGGTCGGTTCCGAGCCCAGGCGGCTGGGTATGGCCAACGTACCGGCGATGAAAATCGGGAAGTTTAGCTTCACCGGAGCCACGGAGTACTAGGCCCGGCGCCGCGGACGATCGCTCGGGCATCCTTCGCTTATGGGCGGCCGGCGGAACTGGTCTGCAGGACCGTGCGGCCGGATGCCGAACCAGCGGTGATACGCTGGACCAATACCATTGCGGAGGGTTGCCGATTGGCCGGGCCACATACGGCAGGCAAATGGATCGGCGACGCGCCCACCGTCGGCCTGGACATGGGAACCTTCGCGGTCAAGGGCGTCGTCATGGAGGATGGCGGCAACCGGGTCAGGCGGGCAGTCCATCCGACCGCCGGCCGTCCCGTCGAGGCCGCGCGGGCTTGCCTGGCGGAGCTCCTCGGACCGGACCGTCCCGAAACAATCCGCCTGGGCCTGGTCGGTGCCCACGCTGGGCTGCTGGCAGCGGACGGCGACCGTCCCACGCTGGGAATGGAAGCCCTCCTTCTCGGCCTCCGCTGGGCCGGCCACAAGACCCGGGCTGTCCTCTCCCTGGGACACGAGAACATGTACTACTTTGAGGTCAATCCCGACGGCAGCCCCGGCTTTTTCAACCGCAACGGGCAGTGCGCGGCGGGCAGCGGCGCGTTCTGGTACCAACAGGCGACCCGAATGGGCTTTGATGACCGGGGCCTGGCCGCGCTGGCCCTCGGTTCTGAAACTGCGGTCAGGATATCGGGGCGGTGTGCCATCTTCGCCAAGTCGGACATGACCCATGCCATCAACGACGGGGCGACTCAGAGCGCCGTCTCAGCGGGACTGGCCTGCACGCTGGCAGAGATGATCGTCAGCGGCTTGTGCCAAAACCGCCTGCGCGATATGGACGAGGTCCTGCTGGTCGGTGGAGTAGCCGGCAATGAGGCAATTGTAAAGCACCTGCGGGAGTGCTGTCCCGGGACGAGGGTCGTGGTTCCCGAGGGGCACGAGTACCCCGAGGCGCTTGGGGCCTGCATCGCAGCCGGGGAGTCCGAGCCTCGCCGTCTGGACCTGGAAGGACCCATCGCGGACGGGTACGTGCCGTCCAATCCGCTCCCGCGCCTCAATCCATCCGGGGTGCGCTATTCGCCCGACCTCCTGGCCGCGGCGCACCGGGATCTGGACTCCTCGCTTGTGTTCCTGGGCGTCGATTGCGGCTCGGTTTCCACCAAGTGTGTTCTGCTGGACCGTAACGCCAGGGTTATCGGCGGCATCTATCTCCCGACCTCGGGGCGCCCCGCGCTTCAGGTGCTGGAGCTGATGCATCAGGCCGGTGCCCGTTACGGGGAGCTGCTTGCCGGCGCGGAGGTAGTGGCCTGCACCACTGGATCGGGGCGTTTTCTGTCCCAGAGGATGCTCTGCGCCGAGTACGCCACGGACGAGATAACGTGCCAGGCCGAAGGGGTCAAGTCGCTGTGCGGCGAGGACGCCGACCTTTCGGTGATCGAGATCGGCGGCGAGGACGGCAAGTTCCTGCAGCTCCGGCGCGGAGTTCTGCACGACTACAACATGAACCCGGTCTGCGCCGCGGGAACCGGCAGCTTCCTCGAGAATCTCGCCGGACTGCTTGGCGTGGAGATCAAGGGCGAGTTCTCGCGCCTGGCGTTCGAGGCCCCGTACGCGATCGATCTCGGGGACACGTGCACGTTGCTCTCGCAGTCGGCATTGGCCTCGGCCGCCTCACAGGGGCTGCCGCTCTCCTCGCAGCTGGCCAGCCTGGCGTATGCGTCCGCCCGCAACTACCTGCGCAAGACCGCTGAGAACCGGCCAATGGAAGGGAAGGTAATATTCACAGGCGCTACGGCCCGGAACCACGCCCTTGCCAGCGCCCTTTCCGCGGAGACCGGCCGCGAGGTGATCATCGCCCCGTCCCCCGAACTGACCGGCGCCCTGGGAGCCGCCCTGATGGCCGCCAGGCTCTGGCGGGATGGAGAGAAGCCCGACCAGCGCTTCCGCGGATTCGACCAACTCCGGGAATTCACCCGAACAAAGCGCCGGTGCTCCGCCAAATGCGAGCACGAGCACAGCTGCGTTCTGGACGTCATCAGTTTCCCGGGGAGCAGGAGTATCATCTACGGCGACCGCTGCGGGCGGTATTCCGGCCTCGGGGATAGAAGACCCGCGGCCAACGCGGTCCTGCCGGATTATGCCGCGCGGCGAAACGAGCTGTTCTACATGACCCCTCCGGGGAGGGCCGGCGGCACGCGGGTCGGGCTGGCCCGCGGCGGGCTCTTTTTTGACCTGTACCCTTTCTGGGCCGGCTTTTTCGGGTCTCT